>JAYUFI010000478.1:0-13835 GCA_043738805.1 Planctomycetaceae bacterium
GCTCTGGGAACTCTGCGGTCGAATCCTCGACCAGTTCACCGATGCCGAGTGCCGAAATGACTTCAAGCACTGCGGCTATCGACACACCTAAAATGGAACCGCTCTATGTGCTCAAACTGAGCGGTTTTCAACGCAAAGGCGCAAAGAACGCCAAGAATTCATTTCTCGTGATCATTGGCCAGGAAACATTGGCAATCACAAACCGATGGTCATCTCCTCAACTTCTTTGCTGCTCGTCGCGTTCTTTGCGCCTTTGCCTTGAAATCTCCCCAACAAACAGCTCAGTTTGAGTAAGTGGACCCGCCGATTAAATGATTCATTTGCGCATTGTTATTTGGTGGCAAACTGCTGTAGCCACAACTGACGACGAACTACAGTTCCAGCGCATCGAGCGAATCAATCAAGTCGTCCAATTCATCGCGTGGCTTCACCGGTTTGTTTTTGAGGCGTCTGGGAATACCGATCTCCAAGCCAACCGCATCGCGACCGTCGCGGACCAGTTCGACATCGCGCTCACGCGCAGCGAGTTCGACGGCTGACGGAGCTCCGAAGAGTTTTGATAAGTCGATCTTCATTTCGCCGACTTCGCCATCGGCTCCGGCGATCACAGGAGTCTTGTGGCCGGGGAAGACAATCGCGTTGGCCGGGCAAACGCGGCTGCACGCGGGGCAGCCTTTTTTGCAACTGTCTTGTTGCTCGACCAAGATCAAACCTTGCGTGTCGAGCCCATAAACGCCGAACAGACAAAAGTCGATGCACTCCATGCAATTCGTGCAACGGCTGTAGTCAATCACCGGATACCAGCGTCGCCGCACAACCTCGCCGTTTGCGGAAGCGTCGTCATCGTCGGACAACGCTGTCGCCGATTTCTGTTCGGCGAGAATGTCCAGCGGTCGCAAATACTTTTCGAGTTGCTCCGCTCGCGGCTGCGTTTGGATGAAGGACACCAAATCGACGATCGGCAGCGTCGCTTCATTCGTGATGCGTTGAATCTCTTTGAGGTACACTTGCGGGTCGGTGTGGTCACGAAGATCGAGGCAATAAATCTTCCGATTCGGCAAGTCCTTCCAGCCGACACCGGCCTGCTCGTGCTTCGGTTTGCCGTTGCCATTCGCTTCGTGGTGATCATCCTCGTCTTCGTCGTCCAAGTCCTCCGACAGCGAGGTGAGTTGCGAGACTCCTTCATAGCCGCGGATCCCTTGCCGATCCAAAATCCAGCGTGCCCCGCGCGGATACAACCACGATAGGACAATCACATCACCGGGGATTGACCTCAGAAACAACAGGCCGGAATGATCGGCCGAGAGATCGTACAAGTGCGGAACGAGCGAGACTTCGACGTTCCCCTCCGACAACAACACCATCGCCAGCGCCTCTTCAAGCTGCTGCTTTGCCGGGTTCTTCCCCTGCGATTGCGAGATGACGACGGTTAATTTTCGAGCGGCCATTGATCATTGATTATCGGTCATTGGTCATCGGTCATTTGCCAGAAGCCACGAGCGAGCGTCTGCTCCCTCCAATGACCAATGACCAATGACCAATGACTAACGACCAATAACGCTCCCTTTAGTTGTACTGCCCCTTGATCAACGACTGAGTCTTCTCCCAGCCCGCATTCAGGTGCTGCATGTATTCATCAGGCATCAGAAATTGCACGTCGGTCTTCAGTCTGAAGAGCCAACCGCCTCCATAGCCATCGGTGTTGATTGCGGAAGGATCGTCGAGCAATCGTTCGTTGAAGTCCAGTATCTCTCCGTCCGCCGGAGCAAACAACGACGAGACCGCCTTCGAGCTTTCGACCTCGCCAATCTCCTGCTTCTTGTAAACAGCGGAGTTTGGATCGACGGACCATTCCAAAAAATAGACGTCCTGCAGCAACCGCACGGAATACGCAGTGAAGCCCACTCGATAAACCCCCGGCTCGCCATCCGCTTGCAACCACAGATGGTTGTCTGAATAGAGTCGATCAGCCGGAATACGGGCTTCAAACTTGCCCATCAAAAACGTGAGGTCAGACATCGGTGGGACTACGCAGGTGGGATTAGTAACCCGAAGCGTCAGCGAGAACGAACGCTTCCAGTGACGGCATTTTCGGAGTGACTGAGTCACAACCAGTAAACCGGGCCGCAACCCATCTTGCAAGTTGACGCCATTGCATTCGCATGAATTCAAAGACCGGAGTAAAATATCCTTGTTCGTCGAGGCCGCTAGGGAACACTGTTTAGTTTCTTCAACAGACCTTGCTCCAGCGCATATTGCACCAACTCAGGTCGAGTTCTCAGGCCGAGCTTTGTCAGCAATCGTGCTCGATACGTTTCGATCGTCTTCACGCTGAGGTCGAGCTGTCCGCTGATCTCTTTATTCGTATGACCGGCGGCGACTCCCTTGAGAACTTGATTCTCGCGTTCACTCAGCCGCGGTTCACGGCGACTCAAATCTGAATCCAGCAACGATGTCCCATTTTGGAGATGAGCCGACATACTGATGAAGATGCGACCGGAAAAGGCTGCTCGAATTGCCGTGAGCAGCTCTGTATCGGCGGCGGTCTTGGCGACATAAGCGGTCGCTCCCGCTTGCATCGCCGCATGAAAGTATGCCGGATCGTCGTGCATTGTCAGAACCACAACCTTGCAGTTCAGCCGCGCCGGCTTGATCGCATTCAGCAACGCCATTCCGTTGTCGCCAGACAGCGAAAGGTCGAGCGAGATCACGTCCGGCAGCTTCTCTTCAACTAGCCGCAGTCCCTCCGCAACTGAACCCGCTTCCCCAACGACTTCCATATCCGGCTGAGCGTCAATCAGCAGCCGCAAGCCGCTACGCAATACGGCATGATCATCGACAATCAGAACTCGGATTTTGCTCATGGCACCGTCAGCTTTCTTCGTCGACTGAAACAATACAGAGCGTCTGAGATTTCCAAGCTCAGCAATCTGGTGTCGAGAACATAGAGGCCCGCCTCTCAAATAAGAGGCCGCCTTCGTGTTTGATAAACGAAAACTTAAGAAATCACTGCCGGGTGCGTGTTCATATCACGGTCAACACGTCTGAGAAACGCGATTCAAAGTTCAAGGATTTTGCTTGTCCGTCCCGTATCGAAGACGACTGCGATTGAAGTTGCTAACCTGCCGACCACTCTCAGCTCGGCACGAGGTGCGTGTCGGTCCTTTTCTCACCGCAGGAGTTTTGCTCATGATTCGCTTCCTAGGGTTCGTGGTGTTAGGTTTGATCGCGACGCAAGTTTCCGTGGCACAAGCCGACGATCCGAAAGTGACGTTGAAGGCCGGAGACCGGATCGTGTTTCTGGGCGACTCGATCACGCAGGCGGGAGCCGGGCCGAATGGCTATGTCACGATGATCCGGCAAGAACTCGACAAGCGGCACGCCGACTTGAAGATCGAAGTAATCGGAGCGGGGATCAGCGGCAACAAAGTGCCCGACCTGCAACGTCGAGTCGACAAAGACGTGATCGCCAAGAAACCGACAATCGTCGTGATCTACATCGGCATCAACGACGTCTGGCATGGTGCGACCGATCCCGCCAAAGGAACGTTGCCGGAGGCGTTCGAGTCCGGTTTGAAAGAAGTGATCGGCAAGTGCCACGATGCCGGTGCGACTGTTGTGATTTGTACGCCGAGCGTCATCGGTGAGAAGAAAAACGGCGCAAACGCGCTCGATGCGAAGCTCGATCAGTATTCTGACATTAGCCGCAAGACCGCCAAGGAACTGAAGCTGCCGCTCTGTGATCTTCGCAAGGCATTCCTCGATCACATCAAAGCCAATAACAAAGACAATGCCGACAGAGGAGTGTTGACGGGCGACACTGTGCATCTCAACCAAGCGGGAAATCAGTTTGTCGCGGACACGATGTTAAAGACGCTCGATCCCAAGTAATCCAAGTAATTTTGTGGCGCACGCGGCTCGCGTGCGTCTCATTTACGTAGCCGTCACGCTCCGCGTGACGAGCCGATTGCTTGCCAACGCTTCGTGAAGCGACTGGCTCGTCACGCGGAGCGTGACGGCTACGTAAAATCACCTCACGAAAAAATGCACGCGAGCCGCGTGCGCCACATCTTTCATTACAACTCGAATCATGAATCACGCCGACAACGCTACAGTTTTCACTCGCGATGATGCACGCACTCATTGGCACGACCAAGCCTTGTGGTTTGTGCGTGCCAAGCGAGACCGCATGGCCAACTCGTTGCCCGAATGGGAGCAACTCCGGGAAACGGCAGCCGCGATCAAGGCTCACACGATCTCGCGTTTGGCCGATTTGCTGGAGCAGTTTGAAGCGAACGCGGCGAAGCTCGGTGTCACCGTGCATTGGGCCAGCACACCCGCCGAGCACAACGAAATCGTGCTCGGTATCTTGCAAAAACACGGCGTCAAGCGAGTGGTGAAGAGCAAGTCGATGCTTACCGAGGAATGTCACCTAAACCCGTTCCTCGAACGGCACGGCATGGAGGTTGTCGACACCGATCTCGGCGAGTGGATCGTGCAGTTGCGCGGCGAGGCTCCCAGTCACATCGTGCTGCCGGCGATTCATATCAAGCGGGAAGAAGTGGGCGAATTGTTTCACCGCGTTCTCGGAACGCCGGAAGGGCTTGCGGAACCAAAGCCGCTCGTCGAAGCGGCTCGCATCGAACTGCGTAACAAGTTCATGCGTGCGGAAGCCGGGATCACCGGAGTGAACTTCGCGATCGCCGAGACCGGCGGATTCGTGGTGTGTACGAACGAAGGGAACGCCGATCTAGGCGTTTCGCTGCCGCCGGTTCACATCGCCTGCATGGGGATCGAAAAGCTGATTCCGAAGGCCGAGCATCTCGGCGTCTTTCTGCGACTGCTGGCCCGATCGGCAACCGGGCAGCCGATCACGACCTACAGCTCGCACTTTCACGGCCCGAAGCCGGGGGGCGAGCTGCATGTCGTGATGCTCGACAACGGGCGGAGCGACATTCTTGGCAGCGATGATTTTAGGCGTTCGCTGAATTGCATCCGCTGCGGAGCTTGCATGAATACTTGCCCGGTGTTTCGCAGAAGTGGCGGACACAGTTATCAAACGACGGTCCCCGGCCCAATCGGTTCGATCCTCGCCCCGTCGCGAGATGCTCAACAATTTCATTCGCTGCCCTATGCGTGCAGCCTTTGTGGAAGTTGCACCGACGTCTGCCCGGTAAAGATTGATCTGCATCACCAACTGCTGACGTGGCGGAAAGAGATCGCCGTGCGCGGACTCGTGCCGTGGTCGAAACGGTTCGCACTTGGTGCCACGAGCCTGATGATGCAGCGTCCGAAGCTGTTCAACTTCGTCGGCTGGCTGTCGCGCCGTATCGTGCCGCTGCTGCCGCGGTTCATGCTTTATAACCCGCTGAACCCGTGGGGCCGCAAACGCGAACTCCCCGTCTTTCCGAAGCAGAGTTTCCGCGAGCTGTATCGCGCGTCAGGTCGCTCATCCAAAACCAAAAAGGACTGAGCCTGGCTAGTCCTTTGTCACAGCCAAAATTTCGGGTGGCGTTTCGCTGGGGGCTCGCGTTGCTCGCCCCCAGCCACCCAACCCGAAATTCAAGAAGTGACGAAGCACTAGTCCTTTCCGCTCTTCATCTCGGCTTAACGAGCGGTCGCGTAGTCTGACTTCCCAAAGAGGCGTGAACTTAAAACTTCTTGAAAGGTCAGTCCCAATGTTGCGACATGGTTGGTTAATCGGGGTCATTCTGGCGTGCGTTGTCACGCTGGCGATATCTCAGGAACGGCGAGGTCCAGGACGTGGCGGCTTCGGATTCGGTGGGCCTCCGGGTGGAGGGCCGGGTTCCGCCGCGATGCTGCTGGGGGTGCCGGAAGTACGAAAAGAACTCGGCATCAGCGAATCGCAGACAAAGCCAGTCGATGAATGGCAAAGCGAGTCGATGGAGCAAATGCGAGCGTCATTCGGAGCGATCAACTTTCAAGAGCTGCAAACTCTGTCTGAAGAAGAGCGTGATAAGCGATTTGCGGAAGCGCGTGCGAAAGCGGATGAGGCGGCGAAGAAAGGGGACGAGAGACTCACGAAGATTCTCGATGCGAAACAGCTTGAGCGACTGAAGCAGTTGCGCCTGCAACGGGACGGGACGGCAGCGCTCACGCGACCGGAGATTGCGAAGTCGCTCAAGCTGAGCGACGAGCAACGGGCGAAGCTCGGCAAACTTCAAGCAGACATGCCGTTCTTCGCTCCGCCTGATCAGCGACAAAAGCAGCAAGCCGATGCGCTCGCCGTGCTGACGAGCGATCAAAAGAAAACGTGGACCGAACTGACTGGCGCGGAGTTCAAGTTTCCGGAACCGGGCTTCGGTGGCATTGGTCCGCCGGGCGGACCCGGTGGTCCAGGTGGCGGCGGTCCTGGTGGGCAGGAGCGAAAGCTCGTCAAACAGTTCGACAAAAATGGCGACGGACGGCTCAGCCGCGAAGAGCGTGATGCCGCGCGAAAGTCGATCAAAGAAGACCGAGCTTCTGGTGGCGGTCGCGGAGGCCGAGGGCCGGGTGGTGGAGGCTTTGGTGGTCCGCCGGGAGGTGGTCCGGGTGGCCCCGGAGGTTTCGGTGGCCGTGAACGAGAAGCGTCAAAGCCGGGCCCACATGTTTCTCCGGCGGATGTTTCGCCACATGCTGACGCGCCGCTGTACGACTCGAATCATCTGCGGACGATCTTTCTCGACTTCGAAGACAAAGACTGGGAAGCGGAGATGGCGGACTTCTATCGAACCGACGTCGATGTTCCGGCCACGTTGATTGCTGACGGGAAAACGTACCCGAATGTCGGCGTTCAATTTCGAGGGATGTCTTCGTTCTTCGCAGTCGGTGAAGGTCAGAAGCGATCGCTGAATGTGTCGCTTGATCTTGTGGATTCAAAGCAACGATTGAACGGCTACAAGACGCTGAACCTGTTGAACTCACACGAAGACTCGACGTTCTTGCACACGGTTTTGTATTTCGACATCGCTCGGCATTACCTCGCCGCGCCGAAAGCGAACTTCGTGAAGGTGGTCATCAACGGCGAAAGCTGGGGCGTGTACGTAAATGCTCAGCAGTTCAACAAGGAGTTCCTCGCCGACAACTTCAAAAGCACGAAAGGGACTCGCTGGAAAGTGCGTGGTAGTCCCGGTGGACGAGGCGGACTGGAATACATCGGCGACAAGATCGACGACTACAAAACACGTTATGACATCAAGTCGGAAGAGAGTGACAAAGCGTGGAAGGGGCTGATCGAACTGTGCAAAACGCTCAACGAAACGCCGCTCGAACAGTTGGAGGAGAAGCTCAAACCGATTCTCGACGTTGATGGAGCGTTGTGGTTTCTGGCGTTGGAAAATGCCTTGATCAACAACGATGGCTATTGGATTCGAGCGAGCGATTATTGTCTCTTCCGCGATGACAAAGGTCTGTTTCACATCATCCCGCATGATGCGAATGAGACGTTTCAATCAGCGATGGGGCCAGGCTTCGGCCCGCCCGGTGGTACTGGCGGTGGTGGGCCGGGCGGCGGCCGGCCGAATGGAGGTCCAGAGGGTGGTCCTGGTGGCGGAGGTCCGCGTGATCCCGGCGGCTTTGGAGGCGGTCCTCGCGGTCCCGGTGGCGGAAGCGGCGGAGGAGGTGTTGAACTCGATCCGCTGGTCGGTCTGACCGATGCCACGAAGCCGCTCCGCAGTCGCTTGCTGGCAGTACCGAGCTTGAAAGCGAAGTACCTCGCACACGTTCGCACGATCGCCAACGAGTGGCTCGATTGGGAGAAGTTGCAACCGCTTGTCGAGCAGTATCGGACGGTGATCGAGAACGAGATTGAAGCGGACACACGCAAGCTCTCGTCGTTCGCCGCGTTTCAGAAGTCGATCTCCGGTGAAGTCGAACCAGTTACTGAAGGGCGACGTCCCGCACAGACATTGCGATCGTTCGCCGATCAGCGTCGCAAGTTTTTGTTGAACCATCCGGAGATCAAGAAGCTGGCGGATGAAGCGACGAAGTGAGGCGAAGCGATTGGCGTAGCCCGGTTTTCCAAACCGGGCGTTTCTCTTCGCCCGGTTTGGAAAACCGGGCTATATCATTGGAAACCTCTCTTCATGTGGGGTTGGTTCAAAGCATGTCGCCGTCGCCGTTGGTTGGCGGAGCCGTTTCCGGCGGCGTGGGCTGATATTTTGCAGCGGCATGTCAAACAGACATCGCGCTTGCCACAGGTGCTCGCTGAAAAGTGGCGGCAGCGGATTCAGGTTTTTGTACGAGCGACCGAGTGGGAAGGTTGTCGTGGTTTCGTTGTTGCCGACGAAGCGAAAGTCGTCATCGCCAGTTATGCGACGCTGCTCGTGCTGGGCTTGGACGATGAGTGGCTCGAACGAGTGTGGCATGTGCTCGTGCATCCGATTCCGTATCAAGGACGTCGCGCGACCATCGGCATTGATGGTGTCGATTACTCGCACGGAGATTGGATGAAGCAGTTAGAAGATGACGCCGAAGACGAACATCTTGGTGAAGCGTGCGTCGAAAGCGGGACGGTGATTTTGGTCTGGAGCGAAGTCCCGACTGCCGATCACATCACGCCCGCCGGGCAAAACGTGGTGCTGCACGAGTTCGCTCACGTGTTGCTCGCACTCTTGGGAGATCGGTTGAGACACGTACGAACAGAGAGCGGTGAGCCGTGGCTGACGGCATTCAACGCCGAGTTCGACCGGCAAGTTCTCGCGACTGATCGTGGGCGTCGAGCGTTGCTCGATGAGTACGCGGCAGAAAATCCCGAAGAGTTTTTCTGCGTGGCGACGGAATGTTTTCTGGAACGCCCCGACCGCATGCGCTCGCAGACACCGATGTTGTATGAGCTGCTCAAGCAGTGTTACAGGATCGATCCGGCAAGTTGGGGGCAAAGAGGAGTCTGCGAGCGTCGATGACCCCATTGATTCGTGCGAGCCGACTCGTGTCACGTCATGGCAATCAACCGGCTCAATCCGAGCGCCGGTATCAGTAATGCAACTGTGGCCATCGCGAGTTCTTGATGGCCGTTGAAGGCATAGACCAACGTCGCATCGAGCATCACCAGCGAGAGCAGCATCGTCTTGATGGCGAACTGAACTCGCTGCGGTCCCGGTTCGCTGATTGCGGATGAGAGGCGGCGATTGATCGTGATTAGGATCACCGCCAGGATGGCCAACGAGCGAAAGTGGTTGTCGGCCAGTGGCGATTGATTGACGAGATAGGCCAAGCCGAGCACTCCCGCGTTGACGACGACCGCCGCTCCGAGCAACGCCGTGCGACGGCTGGTCGTCGCTTCTTGCCGAGCGAACAATGTCACGCCGACGATGTACGTCCCCAGCCCGATCGCAATCGGCAACTGCGGCGATGCGAACAACACCGGCAGCGAAGTGACCGCGCTCGCGCCGAGCAACACGTTGCCCACGCGGCAGCTTCCCATCGCCAACGGACCCAGCGGCGTGTTCTTGAGACCGCCGTCGTAGCCGAGAATCAACACGCAAAGTGAGAGCGCAATGACGATGCTTGGTACTCCGACACAAGCGGCGGCACCAAGTCCAATCAGCATCAACACCGCCGCTAATCGAAACGCGCTCGCTGCCGAGATCGCTCCCGATGGGATCGGCCGATTTGGACGCTCTTCAGCATCAACTAACCGATCGAAGTAGTCATTGAAAACCATCCCCGACAAATACAACCCCGCCGACGCCGCGCACAGCAGCACAAACGAGGGCAACGGATTCGGCCCGTCCTCGCTGACGAAGCTCGGATGCGTCAGCAAAAAGCCGAGGAAGATATCCGCCAACGCCGTGAAGACGGTTGGAAGGCGCAGCAGGCGAAGGTAGGCAAGCACTTGAGGATTCATTATTCGCTCGCCACTTCATCTGCCCATTGTTCGAGCACGATGAATTGCTTGGCGAATTCTGGTGCGTGTTGGCCCATTGGGCTTTTGAAGAATGCGGCGAGGTGTGACATGACGCCGGATTTGCCTCGGCGTTGTTCACGTTCGGTCAGGCGGACTAGGTCCAGGACCAGCGGGGCGGCCAGTAACGAATCGCAGCCTTGCCACGTGAATTGCATCGCCATCTTCGTGCCGAGGAAGCCTTCAAAGTGGATGTGGTCCCACGCGGTTTTCCAATCGCCCATGGATTCGATGTATTCGATCGAGACCAGTGTCTGCGGCTTGTAGCCGAGGATTTCAGTGAGCAAATGGTCTTTCGAGCGAACCTTGTTCGCCTTGTTGATCGGATCGTCGAGCACCTTGCCGTCCATGTTGCCGAAGATGTTGTGGCCCACCCAGCTCATGACCTTCAGGTTGCGAGCGGCAAACATCGGCGCGAGTACCGCCTTCATCAACGTCTCACCGGTCTTGCCGTCGCGGCCAACGTGCAGCGACTTTTGTTGCAGTGCGAACTCTTCGAGGGCTGGAAGATTTGAGCCGACGGACGGCGTGAAGTTTACGAACGGGCAACCTGACTCGAACGCGGCGATCGCATAGATCGTGCTCGCGGGGACCAGCGAGTTGTCGCCGTTCGACAGAGCCGTCGAAAGTTGCGCCCAATTCAGCGTGTCGGCATTTGATGTCAGCGGCGGTTCGGTGGACGAGAGATAGACCACGATGACTCGACTGCAATCGTTCGTCTTTCGGAAGTCCTCGATGTCCGTGCGAATGCGTTTGATGGCGTCAGTGGTTTTTTCACCGCGAAACGCCAATGTCTTTGGGCCTGCGAATTTTTCGATCGTCGCGCCGACGTTGATCAACGTGCCGGGGCGAACGTTCTTGTCGAACTCGGCCAGACGGGGCGCAACGGCGTTGAGCAGATCCCGGTCAAACACGCGCGAGTTGTTGTAAAGCACTTCCGCTTCAGCGGCGTAAGTCGTCTCGCGAATTTCGTGGCCGCCGATCACGAACTGCGACCAGTCCGCCAGCTTCAGCCGAGTGAACTTCGGCAGCGAAGTGACCAGCGCCGTTTCGGGAGCGACTCCCGCTTGCAGGCCCGCCAGTCCGACCGCCACGGTCGTCGACACGCCGCCCCAGGCACCAATCAACCACAGTCCGATACGTTCTTGCGACATTATCCGAGCCAATCCAAGTCAGGAGGGAAATCAAAGGTGGGTGTTTCAAGCGGGGATGTTGATGTCAAAGTAACCCGAAGCGTTAGCGAGGGCGAAGGCTGCAAAACGCTTCCCCTAAATCGAGTCGGCTAAGCATTTGCCCTCGCTAACGCTTCGAGTTACTTTGGAAACGGCTTACGCAATCATCGAATCAATCCACTGCGACAGTCCATTTTGCACGGCCATCAGAATGTCTTCACGCTGTTTTTTCAATTCGCTCAACGGCAATTGATCGCGCTGGCCAGGAGCGGGATGCGCGAACAAATAGAACTTGATCTTCGGCTCGGTTCCCGACGGTCGAGCGGCAATGCGGACGCCGGTCGCTCCCTGCGGCGTTTCAGCCACTCCGTCGAAGATCAGCAGGTCGCCCGTTGGTTGCGGCAACGAATCGACTTTGCGATTGTCGGGCAGCGAACGAACTTCATGCAGCTTGTAGTCTTCGACACTCGTCAGCCGCGCGGGACCGACGACGGCTGGGGGCGACGAACGCAACGCCGCGCTGATCTGTTGAATTTGCTGACGCCCCGACTCGCCGGTGCAGGTCTTCGCGAGCTGTGCGTCGCAGAAGTAACCATGCTCGGTGAAGAGTTCATCGAGCCGAGTCAGCAACGACTTCCCTTCCGTTTTGAGTTCGGCGGCGAGTTCCAACAAATACAAACCGGCGATCGTCGCGTCTTTGTCGCGGACGTAAGTCCCCGCGAGAAAGCCGATCGACTCCTCAAAGCCAAAGAGAAAATTCTCTGGCCCTTCGCGATCCATCGCATCGCCGATGTACTTGAAACCGGTGAGCAAATTCCGAATGCTGCGAACGCCATAAGCGCGAGCGATTGGTTCGATCATTGGCGAACTGACCAACGTTGTGGCCACGAAGTGTTGCGGCGTGAGCGAGCCGGTCGCGCGATGCTGTTTCAGGATGTAATCGGCAAGCAACATCCCGGTGCGATTGCCGTTGATGATCGTGTAACTGCCGTCGGTTGCTCGTGCAGAGAGGCCGATGCGATCGGCGTCGGGATCGGACGCGAGGATCAAGTCAGCGTTGATCTCTTTCGCTCGCGGAACGAGCGATTCGAGAACCACCTTTCGTTCGGGATTCGGAAAACGATCGGGGGCGAACGGAAAGTTTCCGTCTGGCAATCGCTGAGCCGAGTGAATCACCACTCGATCAAAGCCCGCTTCGCGCACGGCTCGAAAAACGGACGTCTCACCGACTCCGTGGCACGGACTGAAAAGGGCAACAACGTCGCGTCGCGTCGACAGCGAGTGGCCGACGACCGCACGAATGAACGGCCGGTCGATCTCTTCTCCGATGAGTTCGATACGTCCGTCTTTGAGAGCCTCAAAGAAATCACACGTTGGGATGTGCGTTGCCGATTCAACAGCCGCCGTCAGCGCCGCCGCCTCGTCGTCCAAAACTTGTCCGCCACTGCGAGCGTACACCTTGAAGCCGTTGTCAGCCGGCGGATTGTGTGAGGCGGTGATCATCACTCCGGTGCCGCACCTCAGTTCCCGCACCGCATACGACAACTCCGGTGTCGAGCGATGCGATAAGAACAAAAACGTTTTGATTCCGTGTGCCGCGAAGACGCTCGCGGTGATGCGAGCGAATTCCTCTGACCGGTTACGTGTGTCATATCCGATGGCCGCTCGATGCCACTCAGTCGGCAGCGACTGCTTCACATAGACCGCAACGCCATGTGCGGACTCTGCAATCGTCCGTTCATTCATCGTGGCCGTGCCGAGTTCGCTCATCGGGCCACGTCGCCCGGCAGTGCCGAACGGGATGCATTCCCAAAATGAATCTTGCAACGTCGGCCACTGCTCCTCGGCAATAAGCTGCACGAGACGTGGCTGATACTTTTCGTACTGCGGCTGAGTCAGCCAAGTCTGCAAGTTTGTTTCGGCAGCTTTCGACAGCTTGCCGCTTTGCACTGCCGCTGACACAGCGGTCGAAACCTTGTTCAAATCACTCGCCATGAAAAATCACCTTTGAGAAACTTTGGAAGCGCGAGGCGTACTGTGTCAGAGCGATTGCCGCGTCTCAAGTCTGTGACGCGAAGACCATGACTGATCGGCTGAACTTCACGATCAACCAACGAAAAACCCCGCCAGATCGCGGATCGAGCGGGGTGTTCGAGATGTGAAAAGTGCGGCCAATCCCTGGCACACGTTTTAGGGCGAGGGTTGTCGCTTCCTGATGACAATCCTCGCATGCTGGCCCGGTGGATCTGACATTTTGCCCCTCCGATTCAAGTGGTTGAGATCGAAAGCACTCACGTTCGAGATAACAGGCGTCGGCCGACGGTATCAGTTTACTCGGTGATTCTCTGCCGCCAACAACTTTCTGAAAAAGATCGCGAGTTGAGGTCGCGGACTCTGCGTGTCTTGGCGATGTGGCAGAGCAAGTTGAGGTTCGGGCTTTCGAGAGTCAGGCCGAAGATTTTTGTAGACCGATTTTTCAAACCGGTCGAACTCAGCGGTCGGTCGAGAAGTAGCCCTTCGCTGTAATGCAACTCTCTGGCCGCCGGTTTGAAAAACCGGGCGGCAAAACAAGAAGCCCGGCTTTTTAGAAAAGCCGGGCTTCTGCATGCGGTATCAAATTCTGTTTTGCGAATTAAGTCGCGTTCACCCAAGACGGCAGCGGGTTGATCGCGAAGCCTTCGATGCGATCGGCCACGTCGATGAACACATTGAAGCCCGCGTCACCGGTGAGCGTATCGGTTCCACCTTGACCATTGAGC
>JAYUFI010000479.1:0-5201 GCA_043738805.1 Planctomycetaceae bacterium
ATTACGGGATCACCGGCAGGCTGACGAGCGAAACGATCCAAACTGCCGAGTGATCCGGCTACAGAGCCAGCACCGACACTGGTTTCAAAAAAGTTATCGTTAGCGTGCATCGTATACTCTCTCAAAAACGACGCACCGAGGTACTGATTAAAGGGGTCATTGTTGCCGCCGAAGATAGTCTGCTGATCTTGGAAGAAGGCTCGATTTTCATCGGTAGTTCCTGGTGTCTGCACATAAGAGCTACCATCGAGAGGCAAATCATTGTCC
This sequence comes from Planctomycetaceae bacterium, assembly GCA_043738805.1. GTDB lineage: Bacteria > Planctomycetota > Planctomycetia > Planctomycetales > Planctomycetaceae > SXKJ01. The sequence goes on from JAYUFI010000479.1 coordinate 268, forward strand.
TGAGTCCAGAGGAGAGGTGTTGTTGGTCGCTTCCCGTAAACGACGGACTGGTTCGGGTAGCCATGTCCAAGGTCGTAAAGCGCATCAATGTGGCTAAGTGAGTCTGACTTTGAAAAACCGGCTTGCCGAACTAGCCGATCGGCCCCTCTCGCGGGATTTTTCCCGACAGCGGGGAGGACGTTATTGATCGCCGGATCAAGTTGAAGGTAATCCGCATCGCCAACCTTATATTCCGTGTTGATATCATGAAACCGACGATGATAAACGATGTCAGCCTGAGTTTGGGTGGAACGATTCGTCTGCGGATCATAACCCGCTAAAGCATCGCGGATGGCCATGTATGTGGCTAATACTTGCTCGTAAATCGTGGGGTCCGGTTGGTTCTCGAATCGTATAATGCGATAGGCTTGCACGTTGTTAAGAGTTGTTTTTGCAGGGACATTGGAGAATGTCTGATCGAGAATGATATTTGATGCTTGATTGCCGCCATTTTGGCCGCCCCCATTAGCTCCGTTTTGCTGAGGGAGAACAACGCCCGCCACCTTCACCACGTATCCCACCGTGGTCTGGCTGGGGACGATTCGCTTCTGAAAAGTCTTTGTGTTGTTGTTGTTGTTGGTGAGATTTGGGTTGAGTGTGGGATCAATCAGGAAGAGCGAATCACCCGAACGCAACTGCGTTCCCACAGAGCCGATGGATGCCGTGCCGTTGTTGTTATTTCCGCCCTGAGCACCGGCGTCTTGCAGCAGAGTCGGGCTGACCAAATTGAATTGCCCAGGCAAAGTCACTGGAGCCAGAATGGCAACTCTTTTCAGTTTGCCAACGTTGCCAAAAACATTATTAAAGGCGACGTTCTTACCTTGAATGATCGACTCGCGATTCGATTGCAAGTAATTGATCGCCAATTGCACTTGCTGCTGCGCGAGCATGTGGTTGTGCAGGATGGTCTGAGCGGCGGCCGACGTGGTTGATCCAACACCGTTAGAAGGGTCGATCAACGAATCGAACCTCAACGTCGCGACGTCTTGCAAACGAATCTTGGAACTCGCCCCCAAAAGCAATTCAGGGGCGTTGCTATCCGGTGCCGGATTGCTCACATCGCTAGGGATCGTTTGTGTTTGTGCCAGGACAACTCCCGACAGAGACGCAACAACAGTGGCGGCACAAAGTCCGACAAACCATTTGGGGCGACGCATGGCAAAGACCTTTTCCAACGTGACAACACCAACCAAGATTCAAGAGTCAACAAACGCCAGCGGGAACATAACCCGCGTTGCATCCTACGGAGCCGGAAAACCCAACGTCAAAGGTGGTTTGTGAAAACTTCTCAAGGTTTACTCGTTCAATTCGATCCGCAATGCGCTTGCAGATCAGCTAATCCTTTGCGATGACAAAAATCACCAAATGACTCGGCGGACTCTCGACCTTGTTTGAAATAGGCGAGCACCGGTGAGACCGATTGTGCGATTTCTTCCAGCGGAACCATGTCTCGGAATAAAAACGCCAACCGAGTCCCTTCGGCATTTCCGCCGAGAAACAGTGTGTATTTCCCTTTGGCTTTGCCGACCAAGCCGATGTCCGGCGTGTAAGGTCGCGCGCAACCGTTCGGGCAGCCGGTCATGTGGACGGCGATCCGTTCGTGACTCAGTTCGTGCTTCTTGAGTTCAACTTCGAGAGCGTCGATCACGCTCGGCAGGACTCGCTCTGACTCGGTAATTGACAAGTGGCACGTCGGCAGAGCCGGGCAAGCGATTGAGTAGCGGCGGATCAACGACAACTCTTCGGCAGCAGCGATTCCGTGCTCGGCCAACATTCGTGAGATGTCCGCTTTGTCCTGCGGCTGAATGTCGCACAGGATGACTCCCTGCAGCGCGGTCAGCCGAGTATTCATGCCGTACTTGCCGAGGATCGCTCGCAGGCCGGTCTTGATGCGGAGCGAGCCGTCGTCCTTGATGCGGCCGTTTTCGATGTTGATGCCGAGGAACAAATTGCCGTCACCTTGCTCGTGCCAGCCCATGTGGTCATCGACGCCGGTGATCTCCACTTCGCGAGCGTCCGCCAATTTCCGACCGAGATGCTCTTCGACTTTCGCTCGAAAGAAGTCGAGACCCTGATTGGCGATGACGTACTTGAGTCGCGCGACCTTGCGATCAGAACGATTGCCCGTGTCGCGAAACGCCTTGACGACCGCTCCCGCGACTTCGACTGCTTCATTCGGCGAGCAGAACGCCATGCGCTTTGCGACGGTCGGGAACGTCTTCTTGTTCGCGGGCGTGACTCCTTGTCCGCCGCCGACATAGACGTTGTAGCCGTCGATCTTGCCAGCGTTATGAATCGCCACGAAACCGAGATCGTAGGTCAGCACATCGACGCAGTTGTCTTCCGGTAGAGCGATCCCGACTTTGAATTTGCGCGGGAGATAATTCGCACCGTAAACGGGTTCGATTTCCGGTTGAAATTCGGTGACGTTAGTTGCTTCTCCGGTTTGCTCATCGCGCAACCAAATGTCGAAATACGCCTTCGTTCGCGGCTTGAGGTGCTCGGCAATTTGATCCGAGAGCAACTGCATGTCACGACGAACGGGGTCCGAGTGAACCGGTGCAGGGCAGCACATCACGTTGCGATTCACATCACCGCACGCGGCGAGCGTGGTCAGCTTGATCCGATTGATTTCGCGAATCGTCTCGCGGAGGTTGGACTTCAAAACGCCGTGAAGTTGGAAGCCTTGTCGAGTCGTGATACGCAGCGTGCCGTTGCCATAGTTGTCGCACAGATCGAGTTCCGCGAGGAACTGCGCGGCGGTCACTTTGCCGCCGGGGACTCGGCTGCGGACCATGCACGAATAGGACTTCTCTTCACCCGTGCCGCGCCCGTCACGATCCTCTTGCTGATACGTGCCGTGGTTCTTGAGGAGATGCTCAGAGTCGTCGCTAAACTTATCGTTTTGAAGCAACTCTACGGCGATGGTGCCGCGCAGTTGCTGGCTACCTGCCTTGAGGAATTCGATCTTGCTAAGCTGCGGTTCGTCGGACATCGAAACACTCCCTTGAAGCTCATTCAAACGCAATTTTTATGACTCAATTTCCACAGGTTGCCGCGTGCCAATTTTTCCAATTGGTTGGTTTACGTTGGAGTGTAGTGGCGGTGTTTTGTCATGAGTAGAGAGCCTTTGAACGAGCCGCATTCGCCGCCATTCATCGAGCGAACTGATCAACAAACAGGCTCAAAATCTGCGATCGCGGTTTGGCCGAGATGGCTTGATGAACTGGCTTGGTTTTACGCAACGGGGGCCGGAGTCGGATTATGCCCGCAGGCTCCGGGAACGGCGGCCAGCGTTTTCGGGCCGCTCTTCGTTTTTGCGTGGCAGTGGTTTGAGCGGCCGTCTCACGAGAGCATCGTGCTCACGTTGGCGTGTATCGCGATCGGCGTCGTGGCGGCTGGGCGAGTCGCATCAAAACAACGTTGTGAAGATCCGGGGTTCGTGGTCTGCGATGAGATCGTGGCGTTCGCAATTGTCTTTGTGGGGATCGACGTGACGTGGCTGACCGGACTGATCGGCTTCGTTTGGTTTCGAGTGTTCGACATCGCCAAACCGTGGCCGATCAGTCGGCTCGAACGACTTCCGGGCGGTTGGGGAATCATGGCGGACGACTTATTGGCCGGAGCTTTCGCAGCGGTAGCCTTGCGAGGAACGCTGTGGTTGCTTGAATTCGTGGTGTGAGCTGTCGGCTCTGTCACGCAAATTGTTCGATGTCTCGTAGGATGGGCACTCTTGCCCGTCGTCTTACGAGTTTCGATGGGCAAGAGTGCCCGTCCTACGATTTACGAAACAGACTTAAATTTGAAATCAGGAGCAGACATGCCTGCACAAATCATTGATGGAAAAGCGGTTGCCGCGCGGATGACGGCGGAGATTGCGGCGGACTCGGCAGCGTTTCAACATTCGACCGGAGTTATCCCGCATCTTACAGCGGTGTTGGTCGGCGACGATCCGGCGAGTGCAGTCTACGTTCGCAACAAGCAGCGAGCGTGCGAAAAGGCGGGGTTGAAAAGCTCGCTGCATCGGCTGCCGATCGAAACAACAGAAGCTCAATTGCTCGATCTGGTCGAGGACTTGAACGGCGACTCGACCGTGCATGGCATCCTCGTTCAATTGCCGCTGCCGAAGCACATTCGCGAGCAAGTCATTCTCGATGCGGTCATCGCCAGCAAAGATGTTGATTGTTTTCATCCGCACAACGTCGGGCTACTTGTGCAAGGACGTCCGAGGTTTTTGCCCTGCACGCCGGCGGGCTGTCAGCGATTGTTGGCCGAATACAACATTCCGACTGCGGGTGCTCACGCAGTCGTGCTCGGTCGCAGCGAGATCGTCGGGAAGCCGATGGCCATGTTGCTCGTTCAACGGGGAGCGGTTGCCGATGCGACGGTCACGATTTGTCACAGCCGCACTCAAGACCTCGCCGCGATCGTCCGTCAAGCCGACATCGTCATCGCCGCGATCGGCAAAGCTCGGTTCGTCACTGCCGACATGATCAAACCCGGAGCGGTCGTCATTGACGTGGGCATCAATCGGGACGGTGACAAGCTCGTCGGTGATGTCGATTTTGATGCGGTCTCGCAAGTCGCGAGCGCGATCACTCCCGTCCCCGGCGGAGTCGGCCCGATGACGATTGCGACGCTGTTACGCAACACGCTCACGGCAGCGCAATTGACCGTCGGGTGATGCCACGAGGTCTGACGCCATTTTAGCATGACGCACCAGCGAGTAGCCTGATTGCAAATCACTCGCAGTCGCATCGCGGCCTTCTGCCTGATCCGTGCTTCATCCGGGACCAAACCACAGAAACTTTTTCAGCCACGGATTAGAGCGGTTCCATTTTAGGTGTGGCGATAGCCGCAGTGCTTGAAGTAATTCCGGCACTCGGCTTCGGTGA
>JAYUFI010000480.1:0-13817 GCA_043738805.1 Planctomycetaceae bacterium
CGCGACGCGAAGTCCACCATGCCGACTCGATCGAGTGCCTGCTTCGCCGCCTCACGATGCTTGCGCGTCACTGGCTTGAGCCAACCGATCTTCCGATACAAGCCCATCGCCACCACATCGAGTGCCGAAACCGGAAAGTCCCAATCCACGCTCGTCCGCTGCGGCACATAACCGACGCGATGCCGCTGCGTGCGATATTCCTCGCCGAAGATCTGCACTCGACCGGCGGCACGCGGGACCAAATCCAAGATCGCTTTGATCAACGTCGTCTTGCCAGAACCATTCGGGCCAACGATTGCGATGAGCTTGCTATGCGGAGCTTGATAATCAATGTTCCAGAGGACCGGTCGTCGGTGATACGCGACGGTGACGTCTTCGATCGACAACGGAATTGTGGCGGGCAACGCAGTGACTCTTGCGGAAGTGGGCTCAGCCGATGCAGGCACTGCTTCTTGATCGAAGACGGAGACGCTCATTCCTTGACCTCCGTCAGCTTGCCTTTGAATCCAACTTCAGGCGCACTCCCGCCAAGCTCCCGCGCGATGATTGTCGCGTTGTGGTCGATCATGCCGATGTAGGTGCCTCGATAAGTTCCCGATTGGCCCATCGCGTCAGAAAAGAGTTCGCCGCCAACACGCACGGTCCAACCGCGCTTCGCCGCCCCTTCGATGACTGCTCGCAAACCTTTGTCGGAGACACTGCTTTCCACAAAGATCGCTCCGATCTTGCGCTCAACCAACAGGTCCACCAGCGAGTTGATATCCGCAACGCCCGCTTCCGAGTCAGTCGAGATGCCTTGCACGGACTTCACCTCCAAGCCGTAAGCCCGCGCGAAGTAGCCGAACGCGTCATGAGCCGTCACGAGCACGCGCTGCTCGCGCGGGATCGACTCAATCACTCCACGCACATACTCGTCGAGTTGTCCGAGTTCCTTTTGATAAGCCTCCGCACGCTCGCGGTATTCCTGTGCGTGAGCCGCATCGAATTCAGACATCCCGCTCGCGACGGCGCTGACGCACTGACTCCACAGTTTCACGTCCATCCAAACATGCGGATCGAAATGCCCATCGAACTCCGGTGGCTTACGAAGGATCGTATGATCGAGTGACTCACTGATGGCGAAGACTTTGACTTTCCCGTTTTGCTTAAGCTTGTGCAGCGATTCCTCCATACGACCTTCGAGCATCAAGCCGCCATAAAAGATCACGTCAGCGTTACTCAGCCGCTGCACATCGTTGCGAGTCGGGTGATACAGATGTGGATCGACCCCCTCATTGAGCAGCCCGACAACTTCAGCCCGACCGCCGGCAACTTGACGCACGATGTCCGTCACCATGCCGACGGTCGTAATCACGCGGGGCAAGCCTGATGGTTTGTCGCTCAAATCGACAGGCGTTGCGCCCATCGTCCCGCGACCAGCATCGCCGCAACCAACGATACCGAGAAGGCAGATTCCCCAGCCAAATAAGAAGTTGTGAAAAAGTCTGCTCATAGACAGCGTCTCGGCCAGAATGATTATTGCCCCGTAGAAATTTTGTTTTTGGGGATTCAAAAAGTAGGGCAGCAAGAAGACGACGTCAATCAACTCGGCCTGCCCCTTCGCTTTGAGGAAACCCTTGGAGCGATCAAAGCGAACCAAGAAATTCCGTCATCTCGCCCGCTGCGTGCGAGTCACCGATTTTGCGCGCGATCGCGATGCCGGTTATGAGCAGCGGCTTCGCTCGTTCAATCTCATCGAGCCGAGCCAACAACTGCGCCCACTGAAAGTATCCGGCAACGTAATCCGGATGCTCAGTGATGAGTTGCTCGAAGTGTTGCTGAGCGATGTCGGTGTCACCATCGGCGGCGCAGGTCATCGCCAACCCGTAACGCAAGAACGAGTCATGAGGTTCAGCGGCGAGAAACTGTTCCAACTGTGCGCGTCGTGACATGCAAGAAGACCTTAACGAGATACGGCGGTGATTTGAGGAATTGGTTGAAAGCTGTCGCCGAAACGTGAGTTTGTTTCGACCAGACCGGCCACAAATTCACAAAGCCGCTCCAGTTGTAGGGTGAGCTTGCGGACGTAGGAAGCATCAGCAGGCACGCAACAACGGAGAACTCTGACTCACGCAGGCGATGGTTGCACAGACTTCATTCGGCTCCGTATGTGGCCACTCAATATCTGTGCTGTCGAGCACAGTCCTCGGCGCATTCGGCACAACCTGACCTCGTTCCTGTTGGGCAATCTTTGAGCGTATCTCCGTGAGGTTTGAAGCGGTTCTGATTCAAGCGTCGATGGTGGCGGTACGGAGTTCAGAAGGATCGCTCTCCGATCGTCAGTCGGGTTCCTGCCGGAGGCAAGGATTCCGCGAATAGTGTGCTGCATCTTGAGACGAGAACTTGCCTCCCATGCTGCTCCGACCAATCGCCTCCTGTCTGTGTGCGTTTGCCCTTCTCGCGGGAAGTTCGGGGTATTGCTCCGAACTGGCCGAATCGAGACGGACACCCGCCGTTAAAGCCATCGAACGTGCCAAGCATTCGGTGGTCAATATCCACAGTGAGAAGAGTGCTGACGACGCCGACAGCCTCTTGCCCGGCAAGGATCGCAAGATCAATGGGATGGGGACGGGAGTGATTGTCGACGAGCGGGGCTACATCGTCACGAATCATCATGTCGTGGCGGGTGTCGAGTCGCTGCGAACGACACTCGCGGACGGGAGCACTTACACCGCTCGCGTCATCAGCTACGACAAGAAGCACGACTTGGCGATCATCAAGATCGACGCTTCAAAGCCGCTGACGGTCATGTCGCTCGGAACCTCATCAGACTTAATGCTCGGTGAGACGGTCTTCGCGATCGGCAACGCATTTGGATATGAGCACACAGCGACACAAGGGATCATCAGCGCGCTCAAACGAGACGTCGATGTCAACGAAAAACAGGGTTACAAAAACCTGATCCAGACCGATGCCAGCATCAATCCCGGCAACAGCGGCGGGCCGCTGATCAACCTGGAAGGCGAAGTCATCGGCATCAACGTCGCCATTCGAGCCGGTGCGCAACGGATCGGTTTTGCGATCCCGATTGATGATGCTCGAAAAGTGATCGCTGACCTGTTGAGTGTCGAGCGGCTCGCTCAATCGCAGCACGGCACGATCCTGACTGACGTAAAAAAGGGTCTGCAAAGATTCGTTCGCGTGGACGGCGTGAAGCCACAAAGCCCAGCCGAATCGGCGGGACTGCAAGTGGGGGACGTGATCGTGAAGATTGGTTCGATCGACGTCGCCGACGCGGTCGATTTCGAGCGAGCATTTCTCGGACGTCCTGTCGGCGAGAAGGTCGAAGTCGTCGTGAAGCGTGGCGAGAAGACGGAGATCGCCAGCATGATCTTGGCGACGTTGACTGGAACGCGGCGAACGATCGCTGGGCCGACTGAAGATGTCGCGGTCGAGAAATCCTGGCGTCTGCTGGGAATGCGAATCAACCCTGTCAGTGAGGCGGAAAAGAAACAGCTTGGCGAGCGTTATCACGGCGGTATGAAAGTGACCGAGGTCAAAGCACAGAGCGTCGCAGCTCAGAACGGCATTCGAGTCGGTGACGTACTCGTCGGCCTGCACGTTTGGGAAACGATCAGCTTCGACAACATCAATTACGTGCTCGATCACCCGCAATTGAATACGTTCAACCCGCTGAAGTTTTACATTCTGCGTGGCAACGAAACGTTGTACGGGCACTTGCAGGTTCAACCTTCGACACAAGTCCCGCAGACGGCAACTCGTCCAAAATAAGGCTGCGGCTGTGTCTGATCGTCACGAACTCGCGTTAATCGACTGGATTCGTCAGCAGGGGAAATCGAAAACAGCGGTCGGCTTGCAAGTCGGAATCGGTGATGACGCAGCGGTCTGGCAGGTCGGTGGCAAATCGCTGCTGCTGACAACAGACATGCTGATGGAGGATGTTGATTTCCTCCTTTCAGAAGCTCCGGCGACGTTGATCGGCCGCAAGGCGATGGCGGTGAATCTCAGCGACATCGCCGCGATGGCGGGACGGCCGCTCGTGGCACTCGTCGCTGTTGCGTTGCCCAAAGCGCAAGGCTTCGAGTTCGCGCGCGAGCTTCATCAAGGGATGCAATCCATCGCCGAAGAGTTCGGTGTCACGATCATCGGCGGCGACACGAACACTTGGAGTAACTCGCTCGTCGTGACAATCACGCTTATCGGTGAGGCGACCGATCGCGGCCCCGTTCGACGATCAGGAGCGAAGTCCGGCGATTGGCTGTTCGTGACAGGCCCGCTCGGTGGCAGCATTCGCGGCAAACATCTGACGTTCACACCGCGAGTCCAGGAAGCAATCGAACTGCACAAAGCAGTTGAACTCCACGCGATGATTGACCTCAGCGACGGACTTTCCGCCGACTTGCACCACATCTTGGATGAAAGCTGCGTCGGAGCCACTTTGTTCGCCGAGTCGATCCCGATCACTGATGCCGCACAACAGATGGCAGACGGTCGCAGCCCGCTCGAACACGCCTTGAATGACGGCGAAGATTTCGAACTGCTCTTCAGCGTCTCTGACGACGACGGTCGCAAGTTGCTCGCGGGCGGGTGCGCGGTTCCGGTCTTCCACATCGGCGAAGTTGATTCGACGACTGGCGGTCGATTGCGAATGTCTGACGGGACGATCATCCCGCTCGCGCGATCGGGATGGGAACACTCGTTCTGAAGCAAACCAACCTGCTGATTGGGCCTCAATAACGTGCGTCATTTTTGTCCTTGTAAGTCCCGATCTCCTTTTGATTTGAACGGACATCAAGGATTTAAGGAACCCAAAGACCGCGCAACACCAATCTGAGTCCCAATAGATCGCGTCGCGGCCCAACAAAAAACCGCCGGTGACGGCGGTTTGAAATCAACAAATCATTGGCAAGCCGGCTTAACACAGCCTTGTCACGAACAGCGTTACGAGTGCGCGGCGGCAGACTCTACCTGCTTCTTCTGGATCGCTTCATAGACCTCTTCGCGATGCACAGTCACGTCGCGTGGGGCTTCGATTCCCAAGCGGACTTTGTCCCCTTGGATGTCCACAATCATGATTGCGATGTTGTCGCCGATGATGATCTTTTCGTCTTTCTTGCGGCTGAGTACCAACATGGTCCTGTCCTTGGTCCGAGAGGGTTTCGTGATGCGGCGGAGCTGGCTCGGAGTGAGCCTCTCATCTCCTGATATTCGCTCGCGGGCCGATTTCAAGGTGGCCTGAGCGGTTCGCACCAAAGCTAGGTCAGTCATCGCACAGTGCCAAAGACTGTTCGCGAAATTTGCGAGAATCGCCAGTCCGGTTACAACGATCAGGTGGACTGTCTGGGTTTCAATTGGCATTGACCGTTTTTTCGATGCGGTCAATCATCGCCCATCAATATTGTGGCACGACACTCCGCGTCGTGATTCGCGACACGGAGCATCGCGCCACAATAACAACGCTTGCGGCGACAACGATGCCGCAGGCGGCTCAAGGTGAGGAGTCCCATGACTGGAACCGTTTTCATCGGCTTGGCGCTGTGTACAGTGGCGGGCTTTGGCATTGCGTGGGCAATTCTGAGTCAACGCGTGAAATCGCTGGCCAGAGATTTGGAATCCGCCAAGCAAACGCCGGTGGAGCAACGGCCAGAAGTTAAAGATCTGTTGCAGCAAATCCTGGATGTGACCACTCGCTTGGATGGCGATGTCGGCCGACATTCCAATCGGCTCACTGAGGTGCAAGAGGGCCTCAAAGGGAGCGTGGGAGATCAATCTTCATCAGTTGTGGAAATGACTCACAAACTGCTCGAAGCGAACGTGCTCTTGCGAAATGAATTGCAAGAGGCACGCACGCAGATCGCTCAGAAGCAACAAGAGTTGGAAACCTACGTCAGCGAAGCGCGAACTGACACGTTGACCGGCTTACGGAACCGCCGCTCGTTTAACGAAGAAATCAACCGTCAGTTCGCTCAGCGACAACGTCAAGGAATCACGTTTTCTTTGCTGATGATCGACGTCGATCACTTCAAACAGTTCAACGACACTTACGGCCATTTGGCCGGCGATTTGGTGCTGCGATCGGTGGCTCGCATGTTGACGAACACGCTCCGCAACATGGACTTCGTCTGTCGCTACGGCGGCGAAGAGTTCGCGGTGATCTGCCCTGGATCAACACTCACCCAAGTAGCCGCTGGTGCGGCACGAGTTCGAGCGGCCATCGAAACAGAAGTGATCACGCTCAAAGAGGGGCAAGTTCGAGTCACCGTCAGCATCGGTGTGGCGGAGGTGGACGAAACGGAAATCGCCGAAGGACTCATTCAACGAGCAGACAACGCGCTGTATGCCGCGAAGCACTGCGGACGCAATCAAGTTCAACTCCACGACGGCCATACTTGTGTGGCAAGTTTCTCGTAAGAGTGAGCGTAAGAACTTGTCCAAGAACGACTCCGTGTTTTCGTAGCCCGGTTTTCCAAACTGGGGCTTCACTTCGACCGGTTTGGAAAACCGGGCTACCACGTTGTTCTTGGACAACTTCTAAGCAATGACGCATCCTCATCCGTCGCGCGTTCACATCAGGCCGATCCGATCAATGACGGAGTCGGCAGATCGACCGACACTCGCTTCCCAATCTCGAAGGGGAATGCTTAACTGCCGCTGACGTGACGGTGTCGCGGAAATGAGAGTCGAGCAGGGAGCGAGATCACTTTATGTCGGGTAGTCAGCGAACCGGCAAAGCGTCGTCGGACGATCCGCCGACTCCGTCTTCGGAGGTCGGGCGAGATCCGTCCGAAACCGTCAGCACAGCGAGCCCAGTCGCCGTTGGTTCTCAAGCGACTGCGCTGCAAGAAATTCTCGGCTACCTGAACTTCTCCGGCGGCAAGCCGGATGTGAAGTTTCAAGACCGACTCAACCGCTGTCATCCTGATTGGGGTGCGGAGAAGCCGTGGGACACGTTGCACACGCAGTTGCTCGCGCGGCTGCAAGAATTGGAACTGTCGTCCGCCGCGTTTCGCGATTCGGCTCAAGCACGTGCCGTCTTACATCTGACGTTCAATGAGCTTTGGCCCGCGTATCGACAACATCATTCCGATTTGCTGTTTCATCTGAGTGATGCCGATTTTCAGCAGCCGATGTTTCTGGCTCGACTGTTCGAGGCTGCGCTTGCTCAAGGTTCGCCGTGGGACGAGACCGAGCGGATCGTCCACGGCTCGCTCGAATTCCTGAATGACTTCGTCGGCTTTCGCCCGGTCGCTGTGTTGGAGAACAACACCAAGATGGAGCCGTATCCGCGCGAGCGATTTCGGCCAGTGCCGATTTACATTCGCGGAATCGGGCCGGGCAAAGGTCCGTATGCCGAATTGATCGCGAAGACGATCGAGTTGTTTCAAGGGGTTCCGGCGAACTTGTTGCAGAATGCGCACTTCGATCCGAACCACATGGACGAGATCGCCTGTGACGTGCGGGCTCACGACCACAATCATCCGGTTTACAAGCGGACGAACTACATGTTCGGTGAGTGGGATCCGCACTTCATCGACAACAAAGGGGACTTCCGGCGGTTCATCCTGCGGAAAATTATTCTCGATTCGTTGCTGCACTGGATTGCTGAGCAAACCGAGCAATCGCCGGAAGAATCGTTGTTCGATGCGGCGTCGGTGTTGTGTGGCACGATGCTGATGGCGTCAGCGATCAGCGGTTCGGGGCCAGATACTCATGACTCATCGGTGACGCTGACATCGTTGCTGCCGAAGGTCGCTCGGCAGCGCGATGCGTTTTACGAACGACTGCTCGAAGACGCGAAGGGCGAACGGGCTCAACGACTCGCGGAGGCGGCGAAGAAGACGCAGCAGCCGTTCGGTCACGTGCGGCAGTCGCTCAATTTGTACTTGGCGAATTACGGCTCGCGACAAATTCAATATCGGCATCTCGCGCAGTTGTATGCTCAGCTTGGAAGACCAGACGCCGCTCGCACGACGGCGGCGGTTATTCCGTCTGTAGCCGCGAGATTCTCAAGCGAAATTCACTGGCGGATCACCGCCGCGCATCGGCATCTCAGTTCGGGACAGCTTTTGTCTGCCGTGTCGTTGATCACGGAAATCGAAGATCACTTCAAACGCGGCATCGAATGCGGCGCGTTTCCTGATCCGTGGAATATCCTCGGCTTTCAAGGTCAGTTTCCGTTGTTCTCGTCGCGAGAAGACAGCATTCCCGATCAGCGGCTCGAAGAGTTACTGACGATTGTTGAGCAATACCTGCAAGTCTATTCGCGAGCGTTGAGCGAATCGGCAGCACAAGGAGATCGCGAACTGACTCGGCGGCTCGGTGAGTGCTTTCACACATTCGCCGAATATTGGGACCAGTTCGCTAGCGTGACCGTCGAAGACATGCCGCACGTGGCGGGGATCGAAAGCTGGGAATCGGCAACTCACGTCGCGGACGTCATGGCCGAATGGCGAGCCGCTGGCGAAGCAGCGGGCGATGTCAGCTTCTGGCGTCGGCACATTGATCGCTTCACTTCGGCGAAGTCCTACGCACTCGTCGTCAAAGCGTTGTTGGAGAAACAAGACTTCGTCGCTGCAATGGCCTTGCTGATGCAATGGCTTAGTCAGAATGAAGACGTCGGCATCGAATCGGGAACGCACTCGCTGCCGCTGCTGCTGACCGAATGGATGATGCGCGTCACCGATGTATCGGACAACGGTGGCTCTCCGAATCAATGGCCGCTCATCCGGCGGCTCTTCGCGTATCTCGAAGTCAACGCCGGTGATTTCTGGACGGTCCCCAGCTTGGACAACTTGGCCGACATTGCTCCGAAGAAAAAGAAGAAGCCGAAAGGGAACAAGGGCTCGCACGATCGCGATGCCGACTCGCTCGACGACGACCCGTTCGGCGATAGCGACGACGATGGCGGACTGCTTGATCCCGATGATGACGAAGACGATGAAGACGCACTCTTTCGCAGCGCATATGAAGATGTCACGTTCCGCGACAGCGCAGACGACGGCATCACTGGCGAATTGATGGAGGAAGGGGGCGGATCATCGAACCCGACCGAATTAGAATTCGTCAGCAAGTACCTCGAACCGCAGCTCAAGTTTTTGGTCACGCTCGCTCAACTGTGGCAGTTAGCGGTCGGCTACTTGATGCGGAATCCCCCCGCCGGTTTGGAAAAGTCGCCGAAAGAAGCGCGACGTCCCGACATCGAGGATCCGCAAGCGATCATCTCTGGTTGGCTGAAGCATTTGGGCGAAATGCAAAACGGCTTGCGAAAGCTGATGGGGACGCTGTGGGATTTCGAGATCGCGACACCGTCCGGTGATCATGACTCGAACGTCGAATACGACATGCAGCTTCAAACGAAGCTGTACATGGTGCAGACGGTGATCGCGGCACAACTCGCTTGTCGAATCGCTGAACGTGGCCTGAGTTGCTTCCTTCCCGGCAGCGACAGTCGCAAGAAATCGAAAGCGGCCTCCGAAGATTTGCACATGACGGCGCTGTATCGCAGCGTGCTGCGAGGCGATGTCGATGAAGTCCGCACAACGTTGCCGGGTTTGCTGACCACGCTCGCTCGCAAGCCGCTGTTGTACGTGCCGCTCGATGTCGGCGGGCATCCGAAGCAAGTCCTCACCGCGCGGCTGTTGCAGTCGGACATTCGCTTCTTACTCACGCAACTTCCTCGGCTCGGCCTGCTGAAAGAATGCTGGCATCTGTTGCGCACGGCTCATCGGATGGAGAAGGCTTCGCGGCCCGGCGAGATGGCAGTCACAGAATTCGATCGCCTTTTTCGCACCGCAGTTCGTTCGACAATTGAGTCGTTGTTGCGATCCGCCTCAACGTGGGAAGAAGGAAAATTTCCGCAAGAAAAACTGGTCGAACTGCTGCACAACCTACTGAAGCCGTTCGTCGAAGAATGGGTCTCGCACAGCCAAACGATGCGTCTCTCTGCCGTTGAGAGCATGAAGCGCGACAACGTCTGGAACGAGGTCCGCGAGTTCATCACCAAGTACGGAGCCGAGCTATTCCACGCGAAGATGCTGACGCTCGGCAATGTTCGAGCGATCTTGCACAACGGCATTCCGTGGTTCCTCAACTTCCTGGCCGAATCGGCTGACCCACTGCGCCCGATCCCGTTGCTGGAGGACTTGGAACAGCGCGGCATTGAGACCGAGCAAGTCGTGCATGTGCTCGAACTGATTTACACAACGGTCGTCGATAAGTTCGATCGCTTCCTTGAATACAACACGACAACGACGCAGTCCGACTACGGCGAGAAGTTTTTCTATCTGCTCGACTTCTTGCGCGTCGAAGCGGACTACGATCGCGACGCTTGGAACTTCACACCGCTGAATCTGACGCATCAAGTGCTCTGCCAGTGGAACCTGCCCAACGCCGTCGATGCGTGGGAGCGAACGTTCGAGAAGCGTGCCCGCGAAACCGCGACGACGCATCTGCGTCGGTTGCACGCCATCGAACGCAAATACGGCATGAGGCTCCCCGCCGTTAGCGACCGCTTGAACGAGCACTTCACGAAGCCGCTCTCCGTCAACCGCATGTTGGCGTTGTTGCCGCAAGTGGTCGAAGACGCGAAAGCTCAACGTGCAGAATCACCGTCGTTCGAGCTTCTTCGTCGTGAAGTTGATGCGTACCTCGCCGACAGCACCGGCTCCGGCATTGAGCTTCCCGCTTGGATGCAAAACCTCGAACGCGAAGTCTCACGACTCAACTTGCCATCATCGGCCAGTTCACCGACGGAGTCCGAGTTCAACGTCCCCCCGCGCACGATCGACTTGCCTGACCTCACGAAGCAACTCGACAACTGGCAGCAACTCACACCACGCAGCAAACGAGCCGCGAAAAAGAAGCCGCCGGATGCGACGTAGCCGTATTGTGGCACGACGCTCCGCGTCGTGAATCGTGACGCGTCGCGTCGCGCCACAATCGCCATCGTGCGACCGTCACGCACAAATTGATCGAACATCGACAGCATGGCCTCGTGGCTATCCAGATCGAGATTGCCAGTCGGCTCGTCGGCCAGGATGACGCTCGGATTATTGGCCAGCGTGCGAGCAAAGGTGACTCGCTGTTGTTGGCCGGCACTCAGTTCGCTCGGCTTATCGTCCAACCGATTGCCGAGACCTACTTGTCCCAACAAAGTCATCGCGTGGTCTTCGATCGCCCCCGTTCGCGGCAGCACCGCGAGCACTTGCAGCTTCTCGCTAAGCAGGTAACGAAAAAGCGACGATTCGACGACAGAAAGCCTGGTATCATCTCCGCCCACGACCAATTGAGAACTTCGCCCTTTGAGGAATCAGACCATGCTCTCGCGAATGCTGACGCTGGTGTTACTCCTATTGCTGATGAGCGGCGTTGGTCGTGCCGCTGACACCGATGCCGAATTTCAATCGGCCAAACAGACGTTCTACAAAGAGATGAAAAAGAAGTCGGTCTCTGATCGAGCCGACGCGGTCACGGCCTTCGCTGAGGTTGCTCGAACGGAGACCGCTGAAGCGATCTTGAAGCGGGGATTCAGCGATCCCGAACCGCAAGTGCGATCGGCCGCGCAGCACGGCTTGGCCAAGCTCGCAGAGAATGCTGACGTGGCCAAATTTCTGTTTGATGATTTGAAACGCTCGCAGCGAAAGCCGGGTACGGAGCAACTCGTCGCGGAACTGTTTCGAGCACTTGCCGGGACCGAAGACGAAGACCTGCAAACGGAGATCCTCAAACTCCTCGACGAGTCTTTGCGATCGCCAAAAGGGAATGTGCTGTTGCCGATGTCGTTGATCGACGACTTCGCCGTTCAGGGAGATGCGAAGGCCGCGCGGTCGGTCACGCTGCTGGCTCGCGCGAAGCCGTTCGAGACCAAGTTCGGATATCGCCGCTGCGTGATTCAGGCCATGACTCACATCCGCGATCCGCTCGCGATGGATTTTCTGATCGAGCATTTGCCGAAGCTCGAAGGGCTGGTCGAACATGACGCAATCACGTATCTCCAACAAGTCAGCAAGCTGCGATTCCGCAACGACAACAACGCCAGCGATTGGAAAAGCTGGTGGCGACTGGCTCGCCCCACGTTCGTGTTCCCCAACGCGAAGGACTTGGCACAAGTCAAACCGATCGACAACCAGCAGTTGTTGTTCTACGGCATCCCGATCTGCGCGAAACGAGTTCTCTTTGTGCTCGACACGTCAGGCAGCATGCGTGGCGAACCGCTCGCCGCCGCGAAGCGCGCGCTCAATGGCACGATTGAACAACTTCCCGAAGCGGTCCAGTTCGACGTGCTGTTCTTCGACAAGAACGTCGCGTCGTGGCAACCGCAACTGGTCCCCGCCGCCACTCATTTCAAGCAAGAAGCGATTCGCACCGTGACCGCACGCGGCATGGATCGAGGCACCGCATCGAACACCGCGTTGAACGCCGCATTTACCCTGGACCCGGAGGTCATCTACTTCCTCTCCGACGGCGAACCGACCGACGGTCGCCCGCTTCAGATCGTCAGCGCGATCACCAATCTGAACCGCACGCGCCGAGTCTCCATCCACACCATCGGCGTCGTCACCGAACGCAACGGCGGCTACGGCCTGACCCAATTCATGCGCCCGCTCGCCGAACAAAACTACGGCACGTTTCAGTTGGTCCAATAGTAGACCGTGGACCTGGAGACTGTCTTCGATGGCGTTAATGCCATTCGGGAGGTCGCGGAGCGTACACATCCTTGCGATGCGCGACTCGAATGACTTCGATCAATAAAGCCGAGGAGGTGACGGTGTAAATGACACGATAGTCCCCTTCCCGAATGCGATAGGTGTGATGCGCGCCGGACAGTTTGCGAATTCCTAGCGGGAAGGGGTTTGCTGAAAGCTGCGTGACGGCTGCGACGATCCGCAGCACGATGTGGGTCGGCAGCGATCGCAGTTCCTTGATCGTCGAACGCTTCCACTCAATTCGGTACGAGTCCATCGTGCTTCAACTCTGCGAGAAGCTCGTCGTGGGACATGGTTGGCTCGTCGCGGCGTTCCGCGATGGCGGCCAGATCGCTCAGGTTTTCGAGTAGTTCTTGATAATCCGCGAGCGGCACAATCACCGCCGTCTTCTCTCCGGCGGAGTTGGTCACGAATTGAACGGTCGGTGGTTCTTTCACAGCAGGCATGACGATCTCCTGACGGATCACAATCAAACTCGAAGCTTCGCGTGCCACGATAACTGCATCGTCCACTCATCGGTAGCGCATCTGGTCGCCGATCTTCACGCCAATAACTTCATCACCGCACTTTGGTGTCGAGAAACCGCTTATCGAGTTCATCCCGGTTCGACCAGGGTTTGCCACCCATCGATCGGCTCAGTTCACGGAGCGTCTCCATCAATTGATCGGTCGCGTTCGTCGTCCCGGCACGGTCATCGTTCGGCAGTTGAGCAAAGTATTGCCCCACCCTTGCATCGACGGTGATTTTCCGCCGCTCGCTTCGCACGCTCAGCCAGTTTCTCATCGACTTGAACAGTCAAGGCAACCATTTCCAAGCACCTCACTGGCGGGTCATTGATTCCGGTTTTGTCATGCCAGCAGATTAACGTCTATTTGTAGGCCGGCACTCTTCATTTCCGTCCTCAATTGAAATGCCCAAGCACCATCCGCGTCCAGCGGGATGTAGAGGACGCCGAGGTAGTCCGAAGGGATCTCGACATTTCCTTGGTGAAGAACCGCGACGTTTTTCCGGCCGAGGGCGCTCAAGAAATATCCAAGTTCCAGTACAACGTTTTGTCGGGCGCGATTGCGTTTTTCATGCTCCTTGTCGACTGGATGACCGACATCGTCAGGG
>JAYUFI010000481.1:0-1955 GCA_043738805.1 Planctomycetaceae bacterium
CACGGCGTGATCTTGTGCCGTCAGCTCGCGCTGCGAATGTTCGGGAAGATCGGCCAGCGAGAGGTCTCCTGACTGCGGGTATTCGAGCCACTCGCGAAAGTTCACGAGCCGATCGGCGAGATGCACTTCGCGCGAATCCAATAGCCGCGCGCGATCCGTGAGCTGACTCGTGGCCGTCGCCATAAACTGCTCGATCTCCGTCCGCCGCGTGGTCAGCTCGTCGCGCTCCGCTTTGATCGCCGCTCGTTCGTGATCGAGTTCTCGATCGACGTCCGTCACACGCCGCCGAGCACACACGGCCCCCGCCGCTGCCGTACAACCGACGAAGATCAACGCCCCTTCCGCAACACCGAAACGCTCAAGCCCTGTAGAGACTCCCGCCGCAATCCACGACAACGCGGCGGTGGCGATGCACAACACAAATGCGGCGGACGGAAATTTCATACGTGAGCCTCAGCGTCGTTGTCGGAAGCGGGTACGAATTAAGGAACGGGAGCGCAATAACTTCCCGATTGATGCAACCCGAAGCGTGAGCGAGGGTGAACGCTTCACAACATGATGTATCGAAAGTCTCGTGAAGCGTTCGCCCTCGCTCACGCTTCGGGTTAGTGATACCGGAGTCGAGAAGTTATTGCGTTCCCGTTCTTAGCTTCCCGTCTTATGCCAGCACGACGCGTAAGCGAGTTGTTCACACGCGATCACTCGCTTGCGCGTCGTGCTAATTTCTCCGTGATCTAAGCACCCGCAAAATGACAAGACGCCTGCGAGAGAGCAAATCGTCATGATTTCCAACTCTCTCGCAGGCGTCAATCTTGATCCGGCAATGATTGTCGTTGCGGCAATCAATCGCGGCTCGTCGTTATCCACCATC
Source organism: Planctomycetaceae bacterium (assembly GCA_043738805.1). Lineage (GTDB taxonomy): Bacteria > Planctomycetota > Planctomycetia > Planctomycetales > Planctomycetaceae > SXKJ01. Next base: position 872 of record JAYUFI010000481.1, read on the forward strand.
CAGCGCACGCGCGATCGAGTGATCGGAACTCGGTGGCAGATTCAACACTTCTTGGGGGAAGAGATCGACCAAGAAGTCCACGATATCGCGAACCGACAGCACGCCCACCGGCCTCCCATCTCGCTCCACAATCGGAATATGGCGATACCCACCGACGCTCATTTTGTTGAGTGCGAAGGCAATCCCGTCATCAAGATGTAGCTTTTCAGGATTGGCCGTCATCACATCTCCAACCGGAGCCGTGCGGCAATCGTCTCGATAAAAGACTTTCGTCAGCACATCTCGTTCGGTGAAGATTCCGACCAGCTTGCCGTGACGTTGCACGAGCACGCAGCCGGTGTGATGGTCGTTCATCGCTTGAATGGCTTCGGAGACCGTGCTGCTCGTCTCCACAACGATCGGATCACGCAGCGGTAGATCGCTGACGACCGTGTCCAAGATCGCTCCGCCAATGTTGCCGGGGACTTCGTAGTGATCGTCATAAGCATCATCGAACTCGCTCATGTGCATAATGCACCTCCTGCGGACAAAGAGTAGACGTGAAACGCCGAGCGCGTTGCTGGCCACCAGAAGGGCGAGAAGAGGCCGAAAGCGAGGTCTGCCCATTGGCCAAGTAGGACGCACAGTGCCAACGAAATCGCGAAATGTCAAGCACTTTGTTCGGTAGTGTTGAGTATCTCTACCCGCTCGTCCAAACGCGGTCGTTCGCCGAGCATCAACTCAAGAAGATTTTCACGTTCCATCGCAACGTGGCCTCGGCGAGATCATTCACCAGTGAGGGGGCGAAGGGATTGGGACTCACCTTCCCGAATTCGCCGCGTTGCACGTCAACGGAACCATGTCCACGGCGGCTCGCGACGGCTTGATGACCGAGTTCGACGAAGTCTGGGCCGTGTTGCAGGCCCTACAAGAACAGGACGAAGTACTCGACGACCTCATCCACCAGATGCAGGCCGAGCGTCGGCTCACGAAAGGTTTCAACGACGCGCGGCTGCGCGAACGAGTCGAGGTTCTCGGCCCCACGCTGACGCTCGACAAGCTGCGTCGAGCCATCGCCACCCGCTGCCTGGACCGCCTCGCCCGC
>JAYUFI010000482.1:0-5190 GCA_043738805.1 Planctomycetaceae bacterium
GACGGCTACGTAGACAACGACTGCAATCTTTTCTTCGTTCCCTTTGTTTCCTTCAGTTGAAAATGTCTTTGCCGACTCACCGAGCCAGCGGTGTGCGTGATGCTGATTGCGGTTCGAGTTTCGCGGGGTGAAGTCGTTCGATGCGAGATTCGTGGCGGCGAATCTTCAGCGACAAACGAGCGAGTTCATCAGCGACCTCACCGGGCGTTTGCGGACGATCGTTCGGGTTGCAGCAGAGCAGGCTCGCGACCAGTCCGTCGAGTTCAGTGTGGGCTTCGGCTCGCAGCGCGCTGACTGATGGCGGAGTCGTCGTGATGCGAGCCATCAATTTTTCCATGACGTTGCGACCGGGAAACGGGAAGGTGCCGGTAATCATTTGGAACAGCGTACAGCCTAAGCTGAAGATGTCGGAGCGGATGTCAGCGTGCTTCGCGCTCATGGCTTGTTCGGGCGAGATGTAATCGGGAGTTCCCAAGACCGCTCCGGTATGTGTCACGTCGCGAATGCTGACTGATTCCGACACGATGCGAGCGAGTCCGAAATCCAAAATGCGCGCGTGTGGCGTCAAGAAGTCCGGCTCAGGCGTGATCAAGACGTTCGATGGCTTGATGTCCCGATGCACAAGTCCTTGCTCATGAGCGTGCTGCAATCCGGCTGCGACTTGTCGAGCAACTTCGCACGACCAACTGACTGGTAACGGAGATTGGCTGAGGATGATCGCGTTCAAGTCGCTGCCCGGCAGATAGTCCATCACGATGAAGTGGCAACCATCCGCAACGCCTGCGTCCAGTGTCGTGACGATGTGCGAATGAGTGAGCACTGACGCGGCTCGAACTTCTTGCACGTAGCGACGGATGCCTTTGATGTTGCCCAACTGGCTCATGACTTTCAGCACGACAATTTGCTGAGTCGTCATCTGCTCGGCCTTAAAGACCAAGCCCATGCCGCCGCGACCGATGAGTTCCAGCAGTCGATACCCGCCGATGTGAAGTTGCTCGTGCCCATCGAGCAATTGAGCGGCTTGCCACTTCGTCAGCCAGCGTTGTTTGATCAACCATTCCGCCAGTTCGCGTGCCGACTTCAGCCCGTTCGCCGCGTCCCACAAGTCCAGCCGATTTTCGTCGGACAGCAAATGGCTCCGTTCCAAGAGCGCGACGAAGTCGTCTAATGATTCGACTCGCGGCATCAGCATGTTCCTCGGCCCGCACCAAAATTCGTTCGATCCATTGAGGCGGTAAGGTATCGAGAGGAGAAGGGCCAGGCACGCGCACTGAGCGATTCTGTGCATTTGGAGTGTTTCCTTTGTGCTTCACACCGTGGCCGAAAAAGCTGCTGTGGTTTGGCCACGGATGAAACACTGATTGAACACGGATCAAACAGAAGACCCGGTTTGTCTTGAACTGAAATCAGGCCGCCTTCGGAAAGAGTTTGAAATCGCGAAGATTATTGCCTCCTGTGTTTGATAGTAGATATGCCCACCAAGAACGGGAGGGCGATGACGTGCGAATCTACCGAGACAAGCTCGACGCAGTTGCCTTACAACACCGACACGCAACGCAGTTTGAAAAAACATCCTCAACAAGGTTCTTTCCGCGCTAATGACACAAACTGTTCGATTTCAGATTAAGGGGATGCACTGTGCCGCGTGCGTGACGCGCGTCGAATCCGCGTTGCGAAAGCTGCCGAGTGTGAGTGACGTGACGGTGAACTTGGCGACGAATGAGGCACGCGTCGTTTGCGCGGCGGAAACAACTCCTGACTACGCGGCGGCTCTTCAAGCAATCGGTTATCAAGTGGCTCCGATTGAAGACGCAGCCGCGCGCGGCCGAGAATCTGATGCCGCCATTTCGCGGATCAGTTGGAACCAATTGTTCGCTTTGTTTTGGCCAATTGGTCCGATTCTGGCGATGGTCTTGCTCTCGGTGTTTGAAGACGCGGTGCCGCATGCAACGTGGGGAATGCTGGCTTTGGCAACCGTTGTCATGGTCGGCACCTCTCGCGAGTTCTTCGTCAATGCGGTGACGTCGCTACGTCATGCGTCGCTCGACATGGACGTGTTGGTAGCGATTGGCTCCGGGACCGCCTTCGTTGCTGGAGCATGGTCCGCGTTTTCGATTTCCGAGCACAGCGAACATCGACCGACCGACGCTGATGCGGCGGCGTGTGGATCGCACTTGATGGCCGCCGTGCTGATTGTCGTCTTTGTCCGCATCGGTCGAACGCTGGAAGCCCGTGCTCGACGGAAAGCCTCAGACGCGATTGGTCGCTTGTTGGATTTGCAGGCTCCAACGGCACACGTGCTACGAACATCGAACGATTTGTTGTCTTCAGAGTCCGAGCTCGAACTACCGATCGATCAAGTCGTCATTGGTGACACGGTTCTAGTTCGCGCGGGCGAACGAATTCCCGTCGACGGAGTCGTCTTGGCCGGTGTGACCGAGGTCGACGAGAGCAGCTTTACCGGCGAATCGCTGCCGGTTCGCAAGCAGCCGGGGGATCGAGTGCTCGGCGGATCGGTGAATCAATCGGGGAGTTTTCGTTTTCGAGCGGAACACGTCGGTGATGAGATGGCCTTGCGCCGTATTGCCGCGTTGGTGCGTGATGCTCAAGGGAGCAAAGCACCCATTGCACGACTGGCCGATCGAGTGGCAGGAGTGTTTGTGCCGATCGTGTTGGCAATCGCGGCAGTCACCTTCGTCGTTTGGTTCAATCACTCGGATCTGAATACAGCGATCTCACGCACCGTCGCTGTGCTGGTTGTTGCGTGCCCGTGTGCGCTCGGCCTCGCCACTCCGACGGCCGTCATGGTGGCGATGGGGAAAGGAGCGGAGCTGGGCGTACTCTTCAAAGATGGGGCAGTGCTCGAACAAACCGCAGCGTTGCAGATCGCGCTGTTCGACAAGACCGGCACGTTGACCGAAGGGCGACCGGAGATTGTCGAAGCGATCTCAGCGGACGGCGTTTCGCGAACGGAGTTGCTGCGAGTCGCCGCGACGATTGCATCTGGCTCGAATCATCCGCTCGCGCGAGCGGTTGTGATGCTGGCCAAGCAAGAGTCGATCACACTCGATGCGATTCCAGACAACGTCACTTCGGAACCGGGCCTCGGTTTGAAGGCCGATGTCGGTGGCGAGACGGTGTTGCTCGGAAGTCGGCGATGGTTGGAACGTGAAGGAGTATTCGCCAACCCGCTCTCCGTACCGCGACCGTTAGGGAGCGGCCTGTTTTCGACGTGGCGGGCCGCTCCCTAACGGTCGCGGTACGGTTTTCAAACGGCTTTTCAGCGTGATGCCCCGTGACAAACGCACTTCTCTCGTCCTCAACTCGTGGGCGTCACCGCTTCCTGTCGAGCCAAGTTCAGCAGCATTCGCAAGGCGTGGTTGACCGCTTCCTCGGTTGGGAACGCGGCGGCGATTTCTGGTTCCAAACGGACCAAATGCAATCGGCCTTGATAACGCTGGTAATACTTGCCGCGCACTCCGCCCTGGAGTTGTTGCAGGTCGTATTCGGGGCGAAGTTCGTCGCCGGTTGGCTCAGGGATAGGTTCCATCTTCATCGCCTTTGTATTCAAACTCACGCTGAGTGCCCCGTGCCAAGTTTTTGTTCTCGCACTACACCGTCGTTGGCGTTTCCTTTCGTAGCACTCCTGGAGCTGCGGACTGGCTGTGGTCGTGGCCGGAGTAGACTCCGAAATCGGCGAAGAGGTAGCGTTTGAGGATGCGATAGGCCCAGCTCTTTTCGGGGATTTCGTGGCCGGGATTGTATTGGGAGGTTCGGACCGACATCGCTTGCAGTTCTGTCAGTGCGGTGTGGCGAGCGGTTGTGTCTTTCGCTCCGTGAAGAACAACGAGCTGTTCCAAGAGATCAGGGCGTTCGAGCACGATGCAGCCGCGAGTGGTCTTTTGGGCGAGCGAGCGGAAGTCGCGCAAGAATTCCGACTGAGTGAATTTTTCCTTGAGCGTTCGCGAGGTGTCGTGGATCGACTCCTTCGCGAATTGGACGATCGGGCAAGGCTCGATGTCGCCCCACGGATTGATGTGGTGACTGATGCCGGTCGCTGCCGGGCACAACGCTTTTCCTTCGCCGTCAAAGTACGCATCGACAATCGCGATCGGCTTCTTGGCACGCATCTCGACCACGAACTTCCGAATCTGAAGTTGCTGCTCCGGAGTCAGACACAAGTCGGGGCACGCATCCGGTCCCATCGGGCGATACACGTGAAACCACGTGTAAAATACCCCCATCTCGATCAGCCGGTCGAGCCATTTTTCGGTGACGAGGTCGTCGATGTTCGTCTTGCAGACGCTCGTACAAACGCCGGTGAGTAGATTGTTTTTCAAGCAGGCTTCGATCCCCTGCATGGTCTTGCTGAGGACTCCGTCGCGGCCTCGGCGTTCGTCGCTGATGATTTCGGTTCCCTCAACACTGATGAGGGGAGTGACGTTTCCCATGCGGCGCAATTGCTTGGCAACATCGTCAGTGATGAAGTGGCCGTTGGTGAAAACTTGAAAGTAGCATTCCGGGTGTGAGCCGAGCATCTCCAACAATTGCGGGTGCATGAACGGCTCGCCGCCGACGACGCCGAAGAAGACGTTGCCCATCTCCTTCGCTTCGCGGATCAGGCGGTCCCACGCTTCGACACTGATCTTTTCTTGCTTCGCCGCAACATCGACCCAGCAACCCTGACAACGCAAGTTGCACGAGTTGATCACTGACACATACAGGAACGGCGGAAAGAACTCGCCGCGCTTCATGCGGCGTTTGTACTTCAACACCGAGAGCGTCCCTTTGACTCCCATGTTCCAAGCGAACTTCGCGACCAGTCGCTTGTCGGTTTCCAGGAGCACTCGTTTGGCCATTCGCAAATACATACCACGGTCCCGCATAGGCGAGTTGATGAAGTCGATCAAACTGATACAGAGCAATCCGATCAGACGGGGATTCTACGGGGCCAGATCGAGATTGACGATTGATGCCGCTGCCTCGGAATCCGTCGCCGAGAATTCGTAGCACGGTTTTTCAAACCGTGCGAGTCAGCATTTGCAATACAGAGAATGTTAGGTGAGTCACTCCGTGACTCAAAGAGTCCAGTCACAGAGAGGCTGTGAATCAATCGGCCTTGGTGGAACTGACGATTCGCAATGAGTGGTCGATGCAGTTTTGAGTTTCTTTTTTTGACGACGATCCTCG
>JAYUFI010000483.1:0-5189 GCA_043738805.1 Planctomycetaceae bacterium
ACGAGCGTCAGCATTTGACCGACATGCGGAGCGACTCGGCTGATCGGCAAGGGAGCGATTCCGACAACCGGTTCATCGAGCCGAAAGATCGCGATGTCATTTGCCAAATCGCTGCCGAGCACATCGCCGTTGAAGTTCGGATGCAGGAATACTTTTTCCGTGTGATACGTCTTGTCACCAACCGTGAATTGCCCGGCAGTATCGGCAACCCCTGCCGCACAGTGACCGGCGGTGAGCACATACTGCGGGGCGATCAACACGGCACTGCCGTAGTCCTGACTATCCGCACCGATCAGTCCGACAGCAGGATATGTCGCCGTCACCGATCCGTTGATGATGCGCGCCGTGACTCCGCTCGTATGCGTTGCAACACCGCTTGCAACGCTCTCTTGAATCACGCTGGCACTCGACAGGACTTGCCGAGGTTCGAGGATTTCCAGCCAACAAGCTGCCGAAGCGACCGACCACTTTCGACGCTTCGCTGATCGAGCGACTCGCCAAAAATTTTGAAACAGCGAGAAGCGCAGCACGTCGAACTCCTCCTTGCTTCGAGCGAGGCTCCGCCTCAGCGACACACGACTCTTCGCGCGATTCGTCCCCAAGAATGTCGGCGTCAACGAACTCTCACCGCCGGAAAAACCCGAACCGGCAGAAAGGCTTACCTAACCGGAACTGTGCAAAGTCGTATCCGCACGCCATGCCCGTAAGTGATTGGTCGAGTAACAGCCGGGCTGACGACCGCTCCGTCGCCAGCCGGAGGATGACTCGGACCATCAATAAAAATAGCCCGATAACCAAGACGTTATCGGGCTGTGAGGCGTTTTCTTCGCGTGGATCGGCCGCCTGACGGAGGCGTTCAGGAAGCTACTTCGCGGCCTTTTCCTTGGCCTCGTCGTGCTTGTGGTCATCGTGACCATGATCGTCGTCGTGCGAGTGCTTGATCTCGCCGTTGAACTCTTTGCCGCCGATCGTCACTTTGAATTTGCCGACGGTTTTCGGATCGTTGTGAAAAGCATCGATCAATTCATCGCTGGTGATCTCGAAGCGAGACGACTTCCCTTCGCCGTCGCCCTCTTGCGGAACAGCCGCCAGCGTGTGAGTCACCGGAGCGTCTTTGCCCGGCAATTCGACCGTCAGTTCTTTCGCTTCGATCGGCACGGCGGCCTTCACGTGGCCGTCCAGAAAATAGAGCACGACTTTGTGCTTGGCCTCATCGAAGACAACTTCGGCGTGATATTCCTCATCGCCCAGTTCAATCAATTCGCCCTCATGAGGACCGTGTCCGTGGCCATGATCGTGGTCATGCACGTGACCATGTTCGGCATCGTGCGATGTGTCCTTTTTCGCATCGAAGGTGCGAAAGTCGCCACTTGGCTGACCGCTGCAACCACTGAGACCGGAGAGGCCGAACAACGCCGTCACCGACAACATCCAAACGCCAATTTTCGTTCGCATCGCGATTTACCCTTTTGGAATGCAATGACACAGATAGACCCGTAGACAAGCCAACGTTAGCACGATGCGCCAGCGAGTGGTGTTGAGCACAACACCTAACTTGAGGCAACTAGCCCTTCGCGTACTCAAACATCGGCGTTGAGAGATACCGTTCTCCGGAGTCGGGCAGGATGACGACAATCGTCTTGCCTTCGTTTTCAGGACGAGCGGCGACCTTCAGCGCGGCGGCCATGGCGGCTCCGCAACTGATACCGCAGATGATCCCCTCTTCCTTCGCCAAACGCGGGGCCATTTCCATCGCCTCTTCGTTCGTAACTTGCACCACTTCGTCGATCAGCGACACGTCGAGAATGTCCGGGATAAAGCCCGCTCCGATTCCCTGAATCTTGTGCGGGCCCGGCTTGCCGCCGGAGAGGACCGGGCTGGCTGTCGGTTCGACCGCGATCGACTTCATCGCATGACCCTTGTGCGTCTTGATGTAACGCGAGACTCCCGTAATCGTCCCACCGGTCCCGACGCCTGACACGAAGATGTCCACTTTGCCGGCGGTGTCTTCCCAGATCTCCGGGCCTGTGGTCTTGAAGTGAATCTCAGGATTCGCCGGATTCTTGAACTGCTGCGGCATGAACCAACCCGGCTGAGCCGCGAGTTCTTCCGCCTTCGCGATCGCTCCGCGCATGCCTTCCGAGCCGGGTGTCAGGACCAAGTTGGCTCCGAACGCTTTGAGCATCATCCGACGTTCGAGCGACATTGTTTCCGGCATCGTCAGTGTCAGTGGATAACCGCGAGCCGCGCAAACATAAGCCAGCGCGATCCCGGTGTTGCCGCTCGTCGGTTCGACGACATGCGTACCGGCCTTGAGCACTCCGCGCTTTTCGGCGTCCCAAATCATTGCCGCTCCGATGCGGCATTTGACGCTGTAGGCTGGATTGCGGCCTTCGATCTTGGCCAGCACTGTGGCCTTCAACCCCTGCGTGAGGCGATTGATTTTTACGAGCGGTGTGCGACCGATGGTTTCTGAGTTGTCATTGAAGATCGACATGAAGCGGGCTCCTTCCAAGTGGCGTGAAGTTTGAAGTTTGCATGAACGCGATATCGAGTTCGCCGATTTGCTTTCTAGTACGACGCGCCAGCGAGTGATCCAAACAATGACCACTCGCTGGCGCGTCGTGCTAGGCGTCGGCGAAAAACGGCTCCTCAAAGCGGCGGGCATTATGGAAGCTCGTCCCCAGCGGAGCAATGCTCTGTCGCTGCTGTTGATCAAACCAGTCGTGCCAATGAACTCGGCACGTTGCAAATCTGCCACAGCGAACTTTTTGAAAGAACACCTGCGTGTTGTTTCCCTGAACCGAGTCACCTCGTAAGCTGACCCGCCGAATCAGAAAACCAGACTCTGTCCCGCAAATGGTAGAGACCTCGTAGGACGGGCACTCCTGCCCGTCATTTTACGGTGACTCGACGGGCAGGAGTGCCCGTCCTACGGATTTACGAGACAGAGACCAGAACAAACTCCGCGAGCCGCCCGATGCCCAGCTTTCGACGATCCACTGACCAACGACGTTTGATGGTGCTGCAACAAGCTCAACTCCGCGAGCGAGCTGCCGCCGAGACCGGCTTTGTACGAGTCCGCAAAGTGTTGGAAAACACGCGACCGGCGACATGGGTTTTCTCTGGCGACACGATCGTGCAAGGTGGAAGTCAGACCGGTGCGGGGCGGACGTTCTCGGAGCATTTCGCCGATCATGCTCGCAACAAGCTGCGACGGCTGCTCGATGTCGTCATCAACACCGGCGTTCCGAATTCGCGGTGCGAGAACTTTCTGAAAACGATTGATTGGCGAGTCACTCGCTTCGAGCCCAATGTCGCAGTCTTGATGTTGGGCTCAACCGACGCAGCAGCGGGAGCGGCGGGGCGAGAGCGTTTTCGTGATCAATTGAACGCGATCATCGACGCGCTCGCAGCGACCCCGACGACGTTGATTTTTCAAACGCCTCCGACCGCTCGACCCGATCGTTGGACCGATACGTCTGACCTGCCAGCATACGTCGAGATCATTCGCGAAATCGCCAACGAACGGCGAGTCGCGATCATCGATCACTGGTCACTCTTTGAAGACCGACTGGCTGCTGCCGACACCGAACCCGACTGGTGGGCCGCTGGTGGACAACTTCCGAACGTTCGCGGTCACGTCGAACTCGCCCGACAACTCGTCGAAGCGTTGATGGCGAAAGCGTGATGCCGAATCAGCGACCTGAAACGTGAGCGAGGATGATTGTGGTACGCCGCTTTTGTGTGGCATGAAATCCTGCCGGAGCGTTCTTCATGGAAGTCTTGATCGGATTCGGATTTCTGATGCTGATGGTCACGTTGATTGGCCACGGGTGTTGGGTCTTCGTCGCATTCATCATTCGCAGCTTGAGCGATCCGTCTCCAGCATCGCGACCAGCAGCTCCGAGTATTCCGAACAAACGGAAGTGCTCTTGCTGCGGGTCCATGTTCGCGATGACGTTTCAGAGCTGTCCCGTTTGCGGTGAGCTTGCCAAAGGGACAACGAAGCTGTCGCCGCAAGAACGGCTCAACGGATTGCAGCAACAATTCGATCGACTGCTGTCTGACAAACTGGTCACGCCGGAGCAGTTTGAATTGGCGAAAGTCATCGTCCAGTCGTCGCTCAATCAGCTTCGTCAGCCGCTGGAACCGCTTGAGACAGAAGCGATATCCGCCCACCGAGAAAAGTCCGCAGGCGAACGGGACGACCTGAGCCGAGAGATTCAGACCGCGAAGCTGAACACAGTTGTGTCGAGTGACGCGAAAAGTACACCGGCAAAGCTCGATCCCATTGAAAAGCCGGTGACGTTGGAGAAAACAACATCGGCGTGGACCGATTGGTTACAAGCGTTCTTGGAAAAGAAAAACATCCGCTGGGGCGAGTTACTCGCGGGCTTGTTGATCGTTGGGAGTTCGGTCGGTCTCGTCATCAGTTTGTGGTCCACGTTGCGCAATGCGATTCCGTATTTCCCCGCACTCTGCTTCTTGGGAGTGACGGCGGCGATTCACGGAGCGGGGCTTTACACGCTGCGACATTGGCGGTTGCAGACAACGAGTCGCGGCTTACTGACGATCGCGCTGTTGCTGGTGCCGTTGAATTTCTTGGCGGCGATCGCGTTGTCCGATCAGCGGTCAGTTACTGATCCGTTGTATGTCATTGCCGTGGCAATCGGCGTCCTGGCGTATGGCTGGATTGCGTGGTCCGGTGCGCGCGAACTGATGCACTTTGGCGCTCTGTCACTGCCCGTCGCGATACTCGGCAGTGCGATCGGGCAGTTGATCATCGGACGTCAGACGGTTCCCGGCTTGAGCACATTGTCGTTGAACGCGCTGTTCGCTCTGCCGCTGGCGACGTATGCGCTCGCGCTCTCGAAGGAATCGTTCTTCGCAGCGAAGTGGCGACGGCTGACTGATCGACGTGTCGAGAGTTTGTACCGCCTGCTGGGGATCGCGTGCTTCTCGCTGGCCGTGTCGCTCGGTCTGTTGTTGTGGAAGTCGCAAGCGGTCCTCGACACGCTGAGCCGCTTGTCCCCATGTTTAAGTCTGGCCGCGGCGATCATCGTCGGCACGGCGGTCAGGCTTGTGCCCACCAGAATTGGCGAGCGAGGCGGCGTTAGCCCCCCGGTTGTTCCGATTCACTCATCGCCTTCTTTGTCTTCAACAACTCACCGGGGGGCTGACGCCGC
>JAYUFI010000484.1:0-5185 GCA_043738805.1 Planctomycetaceae bacterium
GTCGAGTACCAATACGCCGACGGCTCGTGGATGTTCAGCCAATGCCGCCATCAGCCCAACGTCTGGAACAGCGTGACAGAATACGCTCAAGGAACCAAAGGGACCGCCGATGTCAGTGGCTCGACGATTAAAGTTGGCAGCGAGACATGGCGCTTCCGTCGCGACAAGAGCGTGCAGCGCACCGACCCATATCAAGTCGAGCACGACGATCTCTTCGCTGCGATTCGCAACAATACGCCGTACAACGAGGGTGAAAATGGCGCGACCAGTTCGCTGACCGCCGTCCTCGGCCGCATGGTGGTTTACTCCGGCAACGAGATCACTTGGGACCAGGCGTTGAATTCCAGCGTCAACACGATGCCAGAAAAATTGGGTTGGGACGCGAACCCACCATCGCTGCCGAACGCCAATGGCGAATACATGATTCCGACTCCGGGTGTGACGAAGGCGGTCTGATGCGACGTTGATTTGGGGATTGTGTCCGTGAACAACAAAAGCCCGGCTTTTTGAGAGAAGCCGGGCTTTTGTCTTTGTCATGGGCGTGCGTCTCAAAAATAGGTAGATCAAGCCGTTGTGAGGAGTTTTCCGTAGGCAGTCCAGAGTGCGTGTTCGCTTTCGAAGAAGGCTCGTGCCGGGCACACGACGGCGGGTTTCGCGGACTTCGATGCACGTACCGTGACATGAATCGCGTCTCTGACGGTTTTCAATGACCGCTGGAACGAGACAATCTGTTTCGACCAGTCGATCTGCCTAAACTTGCGATTGAAGAGACGAAACCAGTACCGCCCCAAAACTGACCGAACTGTGGAGAGGATGCCCCTTGTTCATTTGAGCCTAATTTGCAAGAAACTCGTGGCCCACATCAAACTGCCCGACGGCGAACCCGGCATCATCGGCTCACTGACCGCCAACGTTGATGACAAAGATGCGAGCGCGGATGACAAAGCGATTCACGACACAGTCCTCATTGCAGCCGTGTTTTGTATGCTCAACCGATACGTCGATGGGCTGGCGACATGGACGTCGCGCGATCTTGAATTTTATGAAGCGATTGGGACACGGATCGCCACCAAGGGTTATGGCAACCGCTTCCGCGAAGCGACATGAAGACTCAGTTAGCAATCAACAAACGCCATTTGGAGAATGTCTCATGAAACGTTTCTCACTTGTTCTGGCAAGTTTGATCTCGATGGGAATAACAATGACCACAACTGCGTTCGCCGATCCGCCAATGCCTGAGTCGAAACCGACAGAAGTCGTCGCGAAAGACTCAGAGAGAGATACGTCGCCGGCTGCGCTAGAGGCATTGGTGAAAGAAAAAGGCTCATCGCCGGAGGAACTCGAAAAGCTCGCCGATGAACTGGAGAAGTCCTACGACAAGGCACAACCGCCGGAGTCCGTGCGGATGTTGATGGCGATTGCTCGCGGTTCGCAAATGGGGCCAGGATCGGGATGGTTCGGGCCGGCACAGGCTCGCTACTCGTGGGAGTGGCTCGCGAAGCTGCATGATGTGCCGACATCTGAGTCGATCGCAGTGGCGGCATTCAAAGGGAATCCGGAGTCATTCAGTCGGCTCGATCGCAACAAGGATGGGCAGATTGCCGCTGATGATTTTGATTGGTCTGATCGTAATCCGTACGTTCAACAGTCCTACATCGTCAACCGCTTGTTTCGTCGCATCGACCAACAAGGGGACGGTCGAGTGACCCGTGACGAACTACTGGCGTTCTTCGAGAAGGTGTCGCAAGGGAAAGATTTCATTCGGTCGGAGGACTTACGCGACGCATTGATCGGCGGCCCGTCAGGTTTTTTGCCCGGAGATGCTCCCAATCAAGAGGTGCTGTTGCGCGGTCTGTTTCGTGGTGAGGTCGGCTCGCTGAACGAAGGCCCGAAAGTCGATGAAGTGGCTCCCGACTTCCAACTAACGACTCAGGATGGCAACCGCACGATTCGGCTCAGCGAACAATTCGGCTCGAAGCCGATCGTGCTGGTCTTTGGCAACTTCACGTGCGGGCCGTTCCGCTCGTTCTATCCGATGGTCGATGAGCTGTGTCAGCGTTATCAAAACGAGGCAACGTTTTTGGCGGTCTACGTCCGCGAAGCGCATCCGAGCGACGGATGGTTGATGGAATCCAACACGAAAGTTGGTGTGAAGGTCGCTCAGCCGCAGAACTTCGCCGAACGGAAAGCAGTCGCGCAGCAGTGTTACGCGAAGCTGAAGTACTCAATGCCGTTGCTGGTTGATGAGATCAACGACCCGGTCGGCCATGCTTATAGCGGGATGCCGGCCCGCCTTTATGTGATCGATGCCGATGGCAAAGTGACCTACAAAGGCGGCCGCGGCCCGTTCGGCTTCAAGAGCGGTGAGATGGAGCAGGCGTTGGTGATGACGTTGCTTGACCGGCAATTGAGGCAGGCGGCTTCGACGTCCAAGTAAACGAGTCACTCCGAGGCTTTCAAAAAAGTGTGGCTCGATGCTCCACGTCGAGGGTTCCGATCAGTTGGCGGGTATTTGCAATTGAACTCACGACGCGGAGCGTCGTGCCACACTCACTGAAAACGATGGGCGGTATTCAGCCAGAAATCTCTCATCGCGATCAATGCGGTTACTTCGCGCGGCTCATCGACCGCTTGGTGAAACGCGGCGAACCTCTCAGCCTTTGACGGCTCTGTGGCGCAATGCGGTCTTGACGCATCTGCCTCTTTTTCCCAGTTCTCTAGGGAACGGCGTCGATAGTGTGATCTGTCGTTTCGCGCCCCGCAGTTCTTACCGCTGTTCGGCTGGCAAAGTTGTTGGAGCGAAACGGTTAGGCAAGACGGGATTGGTTGTCCGATTGGCTGAACGAAGACAGGATCAAGAGCTTGTCTTCAAGTGTCCTATCGGAGCATGAGCGAGTGATTCCACTTCAGGGCGTTGCGACATACGAATGGGATTCAGAATGCTCGGTCGCTTTTACGATGTTTTTCATCGCCGCATGGTGTTCGCGGTGTTGCTCTCGTTGCCGCTGTTGACGGTGCTGTCATTAGGCATTCGTTCCAACAACGACCTGGAAACGTGGATGCCGCAGACATCGCCCGCTCGGATGCGCTACGAAGAGTTCAAGCGGACGTTCGGCGTTGAAGAGTTCCTCTTCATCGGGTTTGACCTGAATCACAAAGACGCCCCCGATGCAAAGTTGGTGGAATCATTGTGTGGTCGATTGGAGCGAGTGCCCGGCATTCGCCGCAGCATGTCGCCCGATCGAATGCGAGCGATCTTGCGTGATCATGACGTGCCGCACGACGAGATCGAACGGCGACTGCGCGGGCTGTTCACGAACGATGACGGTCGCCTCATCGGAGTTGCGGCGTGCCTGTCGGATTATGGATTGAAGCATCGCTCGGGAACCGTTCACGCCGTGCAAGGAGTGCTGAAGTACTGCCAGTTGGACGGTTCGCAAACGATGCTCGCTGGGGCACCGCTGTTTGTGTCGGAACTCGATCGGCTCGGCAGCCGTGAGGCGAATGTTTCTTACTTCACGATCACGCTCGGCATCTGTTTCAGTCTGTTGTTCTATTTGATTCGCGAAGTGAAATTGTCGCTGCTCGTCTTTGGGCTGACCGTGTGGACCATCAACGCGACGACAGTGTTGCTCAATGTCTTCGGCGGCGAGATGAACTTCGTGCTGTCGTCGATTCCCGTGCTGACGATGGTCCTGACGATGTCGATTAGCGTGCATTACCTCTATTACTACCAAGAGGCAGTGACAGAAGGTGCCGCTCATCCGACGGCGCGAGCGATTCAACTCGCATGGTGGCCAACTTGCATCGCGACGCTCACAACGTGCCTCGGTGAAATCGCGCTGTCGGTCAGCGATATCGTGCCGATTCGCCAATTCGCATATGCCTCGGCTTTCAGTTCGGTGATGGCGATGTTCGCGGGACTGGGACTAACGCCAGCCATGCTCATGTTCTGCCCGACGTTGCCGCGACGCAGTGAAAGTGATAGCCGCCGAGAACTGTCGTTCGCGAATTGGATTGTCGAGCGCAGCCAGAAGATCGTTGTCGCCACAGTGCTGACGACCGTGTTGTGCGCTGGCGGCGTGATGTTCCTGAAGTCCGATATGAAGGTCGTCGACTTTCTGCCGGAGAAATCAAAAGTTCGACAAGATTTTCTGCGAGTCACTCGCGATCTCGCCCGCGTCGATTGTCTCGAAGCGGTCGTGGACTGCGGCGCGGAAGAGCGTCCGTTTTCCGACAAACTCGATCACGTCCGTCGCATCGAAGGATTGATCCGGCAACATCCGGCAGTCGATCAAACGCTGTCGCTGACGAAGTTCTTCCCGAACGAACTGCCGCAGAATCCGATAGAACTCGGAGCCTTGCTGAAACGTGCGGCACAAAAACAAACGCAGGATGAATTCTCCGCGCACGGACAACAATTGTGGCGCATCTCAATTCGCATCCGGAACGACAACAAATTCTCACGACAAAAAACGATGGAAGAACTGACCGCGAAGCTCGCTCAAGAGCCGGTCACGATCACCGGCATGGCGGCGTTGGTGGAAAGCACTCAAGAAGCGATCTTTGAAAGCTTCTGGCAGAGCGTGATCGCCGCGTTGACGTTGATCACGTTGGCGATGATGGTCTTCTTGAAATCAACATGGCGCGGAGTGCTCGCGATGATTCCGAACGTCGCTCCGTTGATTTGGATTTACGGTATCATGGGCTGGATTGGCTGGCCGGTTGATATCGCCATGATGTTGTCTGGCAGCATCGCATTGGGGATGTCCGTCGATGGAACGTTCCACTTCATGTCTCGCTTTCGACATCATCACTCGCTGGCCATGGAATCCGACGACGACAATCCGGCTGCGACAGCCTCGCTCCACGCACTGATGGAATCGAGCATCCCGTTCATCCAAGCGACGCTGACGGCCACTGTCGGGATGCTCGGACTGACGCTCAGTAGCTTTGCTCCCACAGCTCGCTTCGGCTGGCTGATGATTGCGTTGATGCTTGCCGCATTGGTCGGTGACGTGCTGATGCTCCCAGCGTTGATGTACATGACTCATCGCCGACAACGCCGCGAGGTTGAGACGACACTGCTAATGCCACAAATCCTTGCCAACAGTGAGGCTGACGAAGAGCCAGCGGCGGCGGCGTGAGAGCATCAAAACCAACACGACCCGCAAGCGAGTGGTTG
>JAYUFI010000485.1:0-13765 GCA_043738805.1 Planctomycetaceae bacterium
TGGAAAGCTATTCCATCGAGCACAGGCGATTACGACAGTCACGGAATGATCTTACCGGTTGACTTTGAAGAGGCATCAGCTTTCGTAACGTCTAGGAGAAAATTGATGGTCGCAGATCCTTCTTTCGGCACTGCCACATTTTCTTCCCACGACATCTTCGGAGCGACCGCGTCGACTCTCTCTTTGGAAATCTTGGAGAGCGCCTCAAGGTCAATTTCCAAATTGATGATGACTTTGTAATTCCCCGGATAGGGGCCGTCCTGTTTCGAGAAGTGGTAGAAGCCATCTTTCACATCGGTCAGCGCGATCGGCCCATTGTTGCCCGCTTGGGGCAAAAAGCGAATCGTCCCATCGCCAATGAAGTAATCGCCCTCAATGACCGCACCATTCACGGCGATTCGTCCTTGATCGGTTTTGTTGCCGCAGCCGACAATGATCAACGCGCAAAAACAGACAACCAACCTGATCGTTGGCTGCTGCGTGAAATGAAACTCCAGCAATGGCGCATTGGTCATGCCTGTATTCGACCTCGTGCAGACGACGAAGAAAAGGTCGGCAGCTATGTTATTGGGCCACTGAATTGGGATCACCTCCGCAACAAATGTCGAGATGACTCGCTGCTGCTTCTGGACCATCAGACGGTTTACTTCGCGGTCTTTGGTTTCGGTTTGCTTCCGGGTTTTCCATCACATCCCCCTCCTGGCTTACCGCCACCGGTGCCTCCACTCCCACCCGTTGGGTTCGTTCCGCCAGTGCCTCCCGTTCCGCCAGTGCCTCCACCACCAGGAAGCGCGATCGCGCTGGCCTGAGAGCTAATCAGTGTCACCATTCCCGCCGCCAATCCAGCGATCCCCACACTTTTTTCCAGAAACTTTCGACGTGACGTTTTGCCGCGAGATGAGCCGCTCATCAACAACTCCTTGTACGAGAAGAGCCAAAAATGTTTCGACACATCGCACAGAACGTGGCTACGAATGGAAAATCAACAAAATGTCGGAGAAATTTCGAGAATCAAACACGGAATCACGATCACGTGACTTGCGGCGAAGTCTTCGCGACACTGCCCAGGCTTTCCGGCGGAAATCGATGGAACACGATGTTCCAATCGCGAATTTCTTCGCCGTTTCCAGACTCTTGCCAACTGACGATGACTCATGACCGAACTCGCCAAACAGTATGACCCCAAAGAAGCTCAATCGAAGTGGTTCAAGTATTGGGAAGAGAGCGGCTATTTCGACGCGAATCCGAACCCGGATAAGAAGCCGCACACGATCATGATTCCGCTGCCGAACGTGACCGGCGCGCTGCACATGGGGCATGCGCTCAACGGGACGTTGCAGGACTTGCTGACTCGCTGGCGGCGGATGCAGGGGTACGAGGCGCTCTGGATGCCCGGCACCGATCACGCCGGCATCGCGACTCAGGCAGTGGTCGAGCGGCGGATGCTCGAAGAAGAAAAACTGACACGACACGATGTCGGCCGCGAGGCGCTCGTCGAACGGATCTGGAAATGGAAGGACAAGTTTGAAGAGCGGATCATCAGCCAACAGAAAATGCTCGGAGCAAGCTGCGATTGGCGGCGCGTGCGATTCACGCTCGATGATGTTTGCTCGCGAGCCGTCCGCCGTACGTTCTTCAAGTTTTTCAGCGACGGTTTGATCTACCGAGGCAAACGACTGGTCAACTGGGACACCTATTTGCAAACCGCCGTCGCCGATGACGAAGTTACTCACGAGGACGTCGCCGGCCACTTTTGGACGTTCAATTATCCAGTGGTTGAAATGGGATCTATGGGACCAATGGGATTTATGGGACAAACGGAAAACATAATTCCCATTACTCCCATAAATCCCATTCCTCAAGACACTGGCGAGCGCATCTCCTTCAGCACAACCCGCCCCGAAACCATGCTCGGCGACACCGCCGTCTGCGTGCATCCGACCGACGAACGCTACACGCATCTGATCGGCAAGCACGTTCGCATTCCGCTGACCGGGCGAGTCATCCCGATCATTGCCGATGCTCTGCTCGCGGACAAAACGCTGGGGACGGGGTGCGTGAAGGTCACGCCGGCTCATGATCCGAACGACTATGCGTGTTATCAGCGCAACAAGCAGATCGGCGTCATCAACATCCTCAACCCGGACGGCACGCTCAACGAGCACGGCGGGAAGTACGCCGGGCTGACGATGTTTGCGGCTCGCGAGCGGGTCGTCGAGGACATGGGTCATCTCGGCCACTTTGAGAAGGTCGAGGACCGCACGATCCCGCTGATGCACAGCGACCGCTCGAAGACCCCCATCGAGCCGTTCTTGAGCGACCAGTGGTTCGTGAAGATGGACACGCTCGCCGAGGCCGCCATGCAAGCCGTCCGCGACGGCAAAGTGAAATTCTTCCCGTCGCGCTACACGACCAGCTACATGGACTGGCTCGGCGAGAAACGGGACTGGTGCATCAGCCGCCAGCTCTGGTGGGGACATCGAATTCCCGTGTGGCAGTTGAAGTGGGGCGTAAAGACCGCCGACACAAATGAAAACATTTGGGAAGAGCGTGAAGTTCAACACTATTTGGCAGCGTGGATTTCTGAGGCGGGGTTAGACGACGCCGTCGCAATTCGGTCGGACTCGGCGAACGAAACGATTCTGATTTGCACGCAGACGGAGGAAGCTGATCGCAAACTTGCCGAGTTCGCTGACATTCTGGTGAATTACAACCGAGATGCAGATCAAGGCTATGGCGAGCGTTACCCGATTGGTCCGCACCTGATGCAGATGGTTCTTTCGCTCGAACAAGACGAAGACGTTCTCGACACTTGGTTCAGCTCAGCGCTATGGCCTCACGCGACGCTCGGCTGGCCGGACACGGAACACAATCCGCCGATGATCGAGCGTGCCACGGCTGTGGCACAAGAACCCTCAGCCCAGAACGAAGTCCTCTCGTACTTCTACCCCGGCAACGTGCTGGTGACGTCTCGCGACATCATCACGCTGTGGGTGGCTCGGATGGTGCTGACGGGGTTGTACAACATGGGGGACGTGCCGTTCCGGCATGTCTGCATTCACCCGAAGATTCTCGACGGGTTTGGGCAGACGATGTCGAAGTCGAAGGGGAACGGCGTCGATCCGCTGGACCTGATCGACAAGTACGGCACCGACGCCGTGCGGTTCACCATCGCCAGCTTCGCCGGCGAGACCCAGGACGTCCGACTCCCCGTCGGCTACGAATGCCCCCACTGCGGCCACGTCATCCCGCAAACCCTGGAGCACCAAAAAGCCGTCCCCGGCGGCGGAGCCAAACCGCGCGTCAAATGCGCGAAGTGCAAACAGTCGGCGCAATACAGCAGCCCCTGGTTCGAACCGGATGCCGGTGAGCCAGTCGCTCGCGTCGTCAGCGAACGCTTCGAGTACGGCCGCAACTTCTGCAACAAACTCTGGAACGCCGCCCGCTTCGCGATGCTGAACCTCGAAGGCTACACGCCAGGCGAAGTTCGTGGCTTAGGCGTCTCGCCTAAGTCTGATGGGAGCGACGCGAAACAGAGGCGAGACGCCTCTGCCACGTCCGATCTGAAACTCGAAGACCAATGGATTCTCAGCCGTCTGTCGCACACCGCAGGCGAGGTCACGTCGATGCTCGGCCGCTACCGCTTCGACGAGGCGACGCGCATCCTGCGCGATTTCGTCTGGAACGAGTTCTGCGACTGGTATCTCGAAATGATCAAGCCGCGTCTTCGCGATGAAGCATTGAAGCCCATCGCGCAACGAGTCCTCGTCAGCGTGCTCGACACGATCGTCCGCCTACTGCACCCGTTCGCTCCGTTCATCACGGAAGAATTGTGGCAGCGGCTGAATGAGATCGCGCCGGTGAGAGGAATGGGACTTATGGGAAACGATGGGACGAATGAGACCGGCGTGTTACCGATTGACGATTCAAAACTTTCCGAATCGGCTGGCGATCATGCTCAGTCATCACTCCCATGCTTCGCATCAGTCCCATCCGTCATGCTCGCCCCGTGGCCCGACGTCCCGACGTCCTGGCAAAACCGCGACCTCGAACGCCGCTTCGAGCGGCTGCAAGAAACGATCGTCGCCGTGCGCAACATCCGCGCGCTCTACAGCATCTCACCGAGCACTCCGATCCAACTTCACATCCGCTGCAACGCGGGCATCGCCTCCGAGATGCACGACGTCGCCGCGCAGTTCGAGAACCTCTCGAAGGCATTACTCGCCGCCGCCGGAGCCGACGTGCAACCTCCGACCTGCTCCGCCAGTTTCAGTCTGACCGATGCCGACGTCTTCGTCCCGCTGGAGGGCCTGATCGACCGCGAAGCCGAACGCGCCCGCAACACCAAAGAAGCCGACCGACTCCGCAAAGGAATCGAGTCCAACGAAAAGAAACTCCAAAACGAAGCCTTCGTCGCGAAGGCTCCTCCCGACGTCCTCCAACAAACGCGAGACACTCTGGAGAGTTACAAGAAACAACTCGCCAGCGTCGAGCAGATCATTAAAGCGTTGGAGTAACGGCCAACTGATCGAACATGCTTCCGAATGATGAAAGTGTCGTCTGCCGAACTTAGGAGAATACTTATGTTGCGTCACATCTTTCGCTCATCCGAACGAGTTTCATTGTTTGGTTTGCTCTTGCTGACAGCGATTGGCGTCAGCGTTTTCGGCGTCGTTGATCGCCCAGCGATTTCGGCAGACGGGAAATTGAATTCGACTGCGATGAAGCTCAATCTCCGGTTTCGCCAAGAGACCGGTCCAGCGACCGGACGCTGGCACACGCTCACTCAAGCCGCCGAATGGGATGCCAAGAAAACCGCCGTCGTGATTTGCGACATGTGGGACAAGCACTGGTGCAAAATGTCGACGGAGCGTGTTGGCGAGATGGCTCCTCGCGTCAACGACTTCGTGAAGTCCGCTCGGCAGCGCGGCGCACTCATCATTCATTGCCCCAGCGACACTCTGGATTTCTACAAAGACTCTCCGCAACGCAAGCTCGCTCAGGCCGCGCCGCAAGTGGAACCGAAGACTCCGCTGCAACGCTGGTGTCGTATCGACCTGACGAAGGAAGCTCCGCTGCCGATCGACGACACGGACGGCGGTTGCGACACCGTCCCGCAAGACCCGAATTACAAAGCCTGGTCGCGACAGATTGCGACGATCGAAGTCCACGACGGCGACGCGATCACCGATAGCGCCGAAGCGTATTACCTGATGCGTCAGCGCGGCATCGAAAACGTGCTCGTGCTGGGTGTGCATACCAACATGTGCGTGCTCGGCCGCCCGTTCTCAATCCGTCAATTGGTGCAACAGGGCTTGAATGTCGTGCTCGTCCGCGACTTGACCGACACGATGTATAATCCCGCGAAATCGCCGTTTGTTAGTCACTTCACCGGAACGGATTTCGTCATTGAACACATTGAAAAATACTGGTGCCCGACAATCACCAGCGGCGATTTGCTCGACGGCAAAGAGTTTCGTTTCTCCGCTGACAAACGCCCGCGTCTTGCAATTCTCGTCTCCGAAGAAGAGTACGAAACCAACCGCACACTTCCGGAGTTCGCCGCCAAATATCTCGGCAAAGATTTCCGAGTCACCTTTGTTTTTGGCGGTGCGGACGCGACGGACAACAGAGATCAAAAGCCAACTGCCAGCAAAGACAACAGTAATCTACAAACGACGAACAGTGGCCAACGGCCAACGGACAGCAAGCAGCCGAACGGTACTTTGCTCCTAAGCCTGGTCTCTCAAAATTCAAATCAGAGCCAAAACAGCAAGAACGATCTCCCAGGCATCGAAGTTCTTGATCAGGCCGACATCGCTCTCATCAGCGTCCGCCGCCGAACGCTCACACTGCTGCAGCTCGATCATGTCCGCAAGTTCGTCGCTGCCGGGAAGCCAATGGTTGGCATTCGTACGTCCAGTCATGCGTTTCATCTTCGAGACACCGCTCCGCCCGAAGGTCGAGCTGATTGGAAAACATTCGACGCCGACATCTGGGGCGGAAACTACACAAACCATCACGGCAGTGCGAAAGAGGGGCCGAGTACCATCGCCACGATCACTCCGGGTGCTGAGCAGCATCCGATCCTTGTGGGGTTTCCGTCGGGCGAGTTTGCGAGTGACGGAACGCTGTATCTGACCTCACCGCTCGCCGTTGGGACCACGGCGTTGTTGACTGGCCGCTTCGGCGACAAGTCACCGGAGCCCGTTGCGTGGACCTTTACGCGACAAGACAAAGGCCACTCGTTCTACACGTCGTTGGGGCACAAGTCTGACTTCATGCAACCGGAGTTCTGTCAGATGCTTCACAACGCGCTCGTCTGGGCGGCCTACCCAACGGCCTCGAAATCAACCCCGCGATAAAGACTGTTGACTCGGCTAATTTCATAAATCTCCGATGAAGAGCGAACTTTCCTCTTTTCACAAGAGTGGCTTCTCGGTACTTTCCCGCCTCTTTTCGTCGAGTGGCTGGAGTTCTTGCGGTGGCGCGAGTTGGTTTTTAGTGGCCAGTGCTCAGCGAAATTTCTCCCAGAGTTGCTCACCCCGGATTGTTTCAGGCGCATTGACAGAAGCTGAGTTGATCATGGTCTCGGTGATATTTTTACCAATCAATCAGTTAGAGATGCTCTTGAGCTAGCGTCTCGCCACTCTCGCACGCCCAATCCAGGTTTCTTTTTCCAAGTGTTCCGGGCCACTGAGGTGGTCAATACGAGAGCACTTTTCCGACCCCCGCGAGTTCGACATTCGCGGAACCTCCCGATTCCTTCACAACAAACGAAAGTCTTCCCCACACGTCAGGCCGACCTGACTCGCTCGTAATCTCACGGCTCATTGACCTCCACGCCGGACGTTCCGGCGGCGAATTGATTGCTCCTGTTTGAAAGGCCCCGCTTCAGGGTGACGTTCCATGCTCGACCTCTCTAAGCAAAGAAACATTGGTATTTCGGCCCACATCGATTCCGGAAAGACGACGCTCTCGGAACGCATCCTCTTTTACTCCGGCCGCATTCACAACATTCATGAAGTGAAGGGTGGTGACGGTGGTGCGGTGATGGACCACATGGACCTGGAGCGTGAGCGTGGCATCACGATCACCTCTGCCGCAACTCAAGTGAAATGGGATGACTACACGGTCAACCTGATCGACACGCCAGGCCACGTGGACTTCACCGTCGAAGTCGAACGCTCGCTGCGTGTGCTCGACGGAGCCGTGTTGGTGCTGTGTGCCGTTGGTGGCGTGCAGAGCCAGTCGCTCACCGTCGACCGGCAGATGAAGCGTTACGGCATTCCTCGCATCGCGTTCATCAACAAGATGGACCGTACCGGAGCTAACTCTTACAAAGTCATCGAACAGATTAAGGCCAAGCTGGGAGTCATTCCGCTGCCACTGCAGATCCCGATGGGCAAGGAATCGGACTTTGTCGGCGTGATCGATTTGATCGAGATGCGTGCCGTGTACTTCGATGGCGAGAACGGCGAAATTGTTCGCTACGAGCCGATCCCGGAAGGTTACTCCGAGCAGGCCTCAACAGCGCGACAAGACATGCTCGAAACGCTTTCGCTCTACAGCGACGAGTTGATGGAAGCGCTCCTTGAAGAACGCGAAGTGTCCATCCCGAACATTCGCCGAATGCTTCGCGATGCGACCCTGTCCCACGGAATCACTCCCGTCATGATGGGCAGCGCGTACAAAAACAAAGGAGTGCAAGAACTACTCGACGCGGTCGGATACTTCCTACCCAGCCCGCTGGACCGCACCGTGACCGCCACTAATGTTGACCACAAGAAGGTCGAAGGTGAGCCGGAAGGTTCCAACAAAGTCACGTTGAGTAAGAACGAAAAAGACCCGCTGGTTTGCATGGCATTCAAGACGGTCATCGAGCAATTCGGCCAGTTGACCTACATGCGGATTTACCAAGGGAGCATCATCAAAGGTGAGACCTACACGAATACGCGAACTGGCAAGCGTCAACGTTTCGGTCGTATCGTGCGAATGCACGCTGATCAACGAGCGGATGTCGAATCCGCCGGCCCTGGCGATATCGTCGCCGCCGTCGGTGTCGAGTGCGCCTCTGGTGATACCTATTGCGGTGAACCGGTCAGCTACGCTCTCGAAAGCATCTTCGTCCCAGAGGCGGTCATTCGCCTGTCGATCGAAGCGGCTCAGCGAGACGGCACCGACAAGCTGTCGAAAGCACTCGAACGCTTCCGCCGCGAAGACCCGACGTTCCGCGTCATGACCGATCCGGAAACCAAAGAGACGTTGATCGCCGGCATGGGTCAGTTGCATCTCGAAATTTATGTCGAACGCATCAAGCGCGAGTACAACGTTGAGTGCATCATCGGCGAACCGAAAGTCGCCTACAAAGAAACGCCGACGAAATCGGTCGAGTTCAACTACAAGCACAAGAAGCAAACCGGTGGTTCGGGCCAATATGCCCACATCGTCGGCAAGCTGACACCGCTACCGGAAGACTCCGAGCAGACTTACGTGTTTCTCAACGAAGTCACACAAGGCCGCATCCCGAAGGAATACATCAAGCCGGTCGATGACGGCATGCAGTTGTCGTTGGTTAAGGGGCCGCTTTGCGAATGCGAGGTTGTCGGCGTGCAGATTGAGCTGCATGACGGCAGCTACCACGACGTTGACTCGTCCGAAATGGCATTCCGTATCTGCGGTCAAAGTTGTATGCGCGAAATTCTGCGAGAAGCGGAACTCGGTCTGCTTGAGCCGATCATGAAGCTCGAAGTCGAAGTGCCCGAAGAGTTCCAAGGAAACATTTGCGGCCACCTTAGCAGCAAACGCGGCCTGATTACCTCGACTGACACAAACGCTGGCATGGGTGTCATCAACGCCGAAGTTCCGCTGGCTGAAATGTTCGACTACGCCAACGAACTCCGCTCGATGACACAGGGCAAGGGCGGCTTTACGATGGAATTCGGCCGCTACAAGCTCGTGCCGAAGAACCTGGTCGAAGAAATCGTCGAACGCCGCAAGGCCGACAAAGACCCCACCAAGAAAGCCAAGCAAGCGGTCGGTGCCAAGTAGCTGACTCACTGACCGCAGCGGTGCTGATAAAATGACAAAGCCTCCCAATTCAACGTGAATCGGGAGGCTTTTTTTCTGGCGGTCATCGGCTATACCGCACGCAGTGTTCCCTGAAACCACACGGCCTAAGAAGCCGAGCGACGGGATTGTTCTTTCACGTTCCCGAAGAAAATCGTTGCATGAACAAGCCTCGACGAAAACATTGGTCGTTGAATCTGCTGTTCGTCATCACCGTTTGCGGTGGCGGCTTTCACGTTGCTGATGCTGAAGAACGAACAAACAGCGATCACTTCGAAAAACGGGTGCGACCGCTGTTGATTGAGCGGTGCTTCAAGTGCCATGCAGGGAAGTCGGTCAAAGGAAAGCTGTGGCTAGATTCGGTCGAGGGTCTGCGGCGCGGCGGTGAATCGGGGGCGGTAATCGTTGCCGGGATGCCGGAAGAAAGTCTGCTGATTCAAGCGGTGCAGCATCAGGGCGGGTTGAAGATGCCGCCGGATGGGAAGTTGACCGAAGGGCAAATTGGCGACCTCGTCGCGTGGATCAAAGCGGGTGCCGTTTGGCCGGTTGAGGGAACAGCCGCTGCGCCGACGAAGTCATCGAAAGCCGGCGCGGCGACGATTCAGCCGGTCGCGCCAAATGAGGGTGAGTTGGCGAAGTCGTTGCAGCTTTGGTTGCGAGCGGATGCACTCACGCTGGCGGACGGTGATCCGGTTTATGTTTGGCCGGATGCGAGCGGTCATGGGCGTGACGTGTCGGCCACGAAAGGGATTCGTACCGACGGCGTTGGATTGCCCGCGAAGTTCGCGAAGGAAAGCACGTTGCTGCGGCGACCGGCGGTGCGGTTCGAAACGACGACGGGGCTCGCGTCATCGCCGAGCAATCCAGTCGACATTCGCGGCGATGCGGCGCTGAGTTTGATGCTGGTCATCAATCTGCAACCGAGCGACGCACAATCGCCGTATGACGGAGTCTTCGGGATCGGCAACCCGGCGAATCCCGGCGGCGATCCGGGGCGACCGCTGGCGGCACTCGTGCAGATCAATCGGGGCGAGGATCACGCGCTGCATTTCGCGGGCGGTTGGAATCATGACGCCTCGCTCGGCAGCGGATCGTTCAAACCGTTTTATGGGAAGACGATCATCCTCACGGTGACGAAGCAGCCCGGCCCGATGCGGACTGCGACGCGGCTGTTTATCAACGGTGAGGCGGCTCACAAGCCCGACGGTTCGCTCGATGGCCGCGACACGGTTCCCGACATCCAGCATCGGTCGGACATCGGCGCGTATCTCGGCAAGGCGGTCAGTTGGGCGGGAAGCATTCGCGGCGATATCGGAGAAGTGATCGTCTACAACAAAGCGCTCTCCGAGACCGAACGGCTCGCCGTCGAAGCATCTCTCGCCGAGAAGTTTGGACTCGCGTTGCCCGCATTGCAGCCGCTGGCCGAGCGGGCGACGTTCACTCCGGAAGAGAAAAGCTTTTGGGCCTATCAACCGGTGCAAGACTTCGCGCCGCCGAGCGTGAAGCAGGAAGCGTGGATCAAGTCGCCGGTCGATCGCTTCATCCTGGCCAAGCTGGAAGAGCAACAGCAAAACATCGCTCCCGCACCGCAAGCCGACAAGGTCACGCTGCTGCGTCGAGTGACGTTTGATTTGATCGGTCTGCCGCCGACGCCGGCCGAGGTCGATGCGTTCTTGCAGGACGACTCGCCGCAAGCGTTTGAGAAAGTGGTCAATCGGCTGCTCGATTCGCCGCATTACGGCGAGCGTTGGGGGCGGCACTGGCTCGACGTCGTGCGTTACGCGGAGACGACGGCGAACGATGCGAACGCCGTCATGCGGTTCGCCTGGCGGTATCGCAACTACGTCATCGAGGCATTCAACCGCGATCTCCCTTACGACCAGTTTGTCATCGAGCAGCTTGCCGGTGACTTGCTGCCGCCGACCGATTCGGTCGAGACGAACACTCGCCGCATCATCGCCACCGGTTACTTGATGATCGGCCCGAAGGCACTCGCCGAGACGGACAAGGAGCAATCGCGGCTCGACATTGTCGACGATCAAATCGACGTGACCGGGCGAGCGTTCCTCGGTCTGACGGTCGCTTGTGCTCGCTGCCACGACCACAAGTTCGATGCGATTCGAGCGACCGACTACTACGCGCTGGCCGGGATCTTCCGCAGCACCGAGCCGTTTCAAAACGAAGCCCGCAATGCCTCGATGTGGTGGGAATTCCCGATCTCGCAAGGTGCCGGGAAGGAAGACATCGTCGTGATGGCTCCGAAAGAAACGCTGCCGCGCAATCTGCGAGTTCACCTTCGCGGCAATCGCTTCACGCTCGGTGCGACCGTGCCGCGCGGGACGTTGCAAGTTTTGGCATCTAGCAGTAGCCGAAGTCGTGAGACTTCGGACCGAACTCCCACGAGTTCGGCTACATCACAAGACGCCGCCG
The DNA here is from genome assembly GCA_043738805.1 of Planctomycetaceae bacterium. Classification (GTDB taxonomy): domain Bacteria; phylum Planctomycetota; class Planctomycetia; order Planctomycetales; family Planctomycetaceae; genus SXKJ01. Next base: position 11,500 of record JAYUFI010000485.1, read on the forward strand.
CTCCGCTCATCGGATCATTGTCATCGAGCGGTCGTTTGGAACTCGCGCAATGGATTGCTAGCAAGCACAACCCGCTGACGGCGCGAGTGATGGTCAATCGAATTTGGCAGCATCACTTTGTCCGAGGCATCGTGGCCACGAGCGACAACTTTGGAATGCGTGGCGATCGACCGTCGCACCCCGAATTGCTCGACTGGCTCGCCGCGCGATTCGTCGACAGCGGTTGGAGCCTGAAGGCGATGCATCGTTTGATGCTGTTGTCGGCCACGTATCAGCAAGCGACGTTTTCTCGCTGCCGTCTTTCCGCCGAAGAGCTTCGAGACGCGGTGCTCGCAGTCAGTGGCAAACTGGATCGCGTCCCCGGCAGCAGTGAGAGCGGCGAGTTCCTGATCTCGGAAGCGGAAGATATCAAAGCACAGATCCGCCCGAATCGAGTCGCCGCCGATCACCCGTATTACTCGCAGTTCGCCAAGCGGAGCGTCTATCTGCCGATGGTTCGCAACATGCTTCCCGACGTGCTGACGCTGTTCGATGCGGCCGATCCGAACGGAGTCACGTCCGTCCGCAACGACACCACCGTGCCGAGCCAGTCGCTGTTTCTGCTCAACAGCCCGTTCGTGCGCGAGCAGTCAAAACACTTCGCTCAACGATTGCTGTCCGACGACAAGCTCAGCACCGACCAACGGATCGCCGAGGCCCATCGCCTCGCCTTTGGACGCACCGCATCCGCCGCCGAACTTCAGCAAGGCCGCGAGTTCCTCGCGGCTTACGTTTCAAACCCGCTGCTCGCAACGAAGCCCGAAGCCGAACGTCTTCCGCTCGCGTGGCAGAGTTATTGCCAAACGCTGTTTTGTGCCAACGAATTTTTGTATGTCGAATGAATTTGTATGCCGAATGAAACTGTGCGACGCTCCGCCGCGTTCCCGTTCGTCGTCTCCTTCAATTCGTCGTACCCTTTCATTCGAATGAGACAGGGGTACGACGAATTGAAGGAGACGACGAATGACGGGAACTGAGGTCGTTGGGAGCGATCGTTGGATTTACGGGTGAGGAGGTTCAGCCAAATGTTTTCAGCAACGCTCAATCGTCGTGATTGGCTTCGTCGATCGGCGTGCGGCTTCGGCAACGTCGCGTTGTTGAGTCTGTTGGCCAACGACGCGCGTGCCGACAACTCTGCTGCTGCGAACGATCCGCTGGCTCCGAAGCCGCCGCACTTTCCGGCGAAGGCGAAGCGGGTCGTGTTCCTGTTTATGCACGGAGGCGTTTCGCATGTCGACTCATTTGACAATAAACCGAAACTCGCCGAGATGAACGGCCAGCCGCTGCCGATTGCGAAGCCGAAATTTGAATTCGCTCCGACCGGAAACCTACTGGCGTCGCCGTGGAAGTTTCGGCGATACGGCGACAGCGGGATTGAGGTCAGCGACCTGTTTCCCGAAATCGGTGCGGTCATCGACGACATCTGCGTGATCCGTTCGATGAACGGCGGCGATCAAGTTTCGCACGGCCCGGCGTTGCTCAACATCAACACCGGCAGCGGCGTCTTCGCGCGGCCGAGCCTCGGCGCGTGGACCCTTTATGGGCTCGGCACCGAGAACCAGAACCTGCCGGGATTCATCAGCCTCAGCCCGTCGCTGTATCACGGCGGGGCACAAAACTACGGCTCCGCCTTTCTCCCCGCGAGCTTTCAAGGGACGCGCATCGGCGACGGCGGGACGAACTTCAAAGAGGCGCGGCTATCGAACCTCGCTCCGGGAGATGATCCGGCGTTGCAACGTCTGCAACTCGATTTGCTCGCGCGACGCAATCGCGAACATCTCGATCGAGTCGGTGCCGATCCGCGTCTCGAAGCCCGAATTGCTTCGTTCGAAATGAGCTTTCGGATGCAGGCCGAAGCGCCGCAAGTCATGGACCTTGCCCGCGAAAGCGAAACGACTCAAAAGCAATACGGCGTCGGCGATGAACCGACCGACGAGTACGCTCGGCAGTGCTTGCTCGCGCGACGTTGCCTCGAAGCGGGCGTGCGGTTCGTGCAAGTCAACTACAGCTATCCTCGCAATTACTGGGACGCTCACGGAGACCTGCGGAACAATCACACGAACAACGCCAAGAAGGTCGACAAGCCGATCGCCGCGCTGTTGCGAGACTTGAAGTCACGCGGCCTACTTGACGACACGCTGGTCATCTTCGGTACCGAGTTCGGTCGCACACCGGCCGCTCAAGGGAACGATGGCCGCGACCATCACCCCAACGCCTTTACCATGTG
>JAYUFI010000486.1:0-5172 GCA_043738805.1 Planctomycetaceae bacterium
CCCAATTCGGTGATTTGTCAGCACTCGCCCTATTCGCACAGTCAGGAAATCAGACGATGGCAGAAGACTATCTCAAGAAGCTAGTCCGCGATGGAGTCATCAGCCGCGACCAACTCACCGAAGCGGAAGAGCTTTCAGCCAGTCTTGGTACAACCATCGACGATGCGCTCGTCCGGTTGGGCTATGTCTCCGCTGGAGAACTTGGCCAACTCCAAGCGTCGCAATATGGATACGAGTTCGTCAATCTTGAGGCCATGGAGATTCCCCAAAGCGTGATCGCTTTGATTCCGGAATCGGTCGCCCGAGAAAACGTGGTGATTCCAGTCACCCTGATCGACGAACGGCTGCGAGTCGCCATGAGTAATGCCCTCGATCTCGATGTGATCGACAAGCTCCGATTCATGGTGAACCGCGAGATCGATCCAGTCGTCGCGCCCAAGGAAGCGATCCAGACGGCCATCAACCGTTTTTACGGAGGCTCCGAAACGGAGTCGGTTGACTCCATGTTGATGGAGTTCACCGAGACGGCAATTGACTTTACGGAGACTGAGTCGCCCCAATCCAAGGCTGAGGAAGCAGAAGAGAAGGCTCCGGTCGTCCGACTGATCAACCTGATCATCTCAGAAGCGGTCAACATGCGAGCGAGCGACATCCACATCGAGCCGTTTGAGGACCGAATTCGGGTCCGTTACCGGATTGACGGCGTCTTGGTCGAGCGCGACAGCCCACCCCGACGACTGCTTGCAGCCTTGACATCGCGAATCAAGATCATGGCCCGCATGGATATCGCGGAAAAACGACGTCCGCAAGACGGCCGCATCAAGACACGAACGGGTGGAAAAGACTTCGACCTTCGAGTCAGCATCCTCCCCACAAGCCACGGACAAGCCGTCGTGATGCGAATCCTCGACCGAGAGAACATCAAGGTCGGAATCCGCAACCTTGGATTCGGCGAGGATAACTACCGCCGCTTCCAAACCATCATTCGTCGTCCCAATGGTATTTTCCTCGTGACCGGCCCAACCGGAAGCGGCAAGACAACGACTCTGTACAGTGCTCTTGGCGAACTGAACCGACCCGATCGAAAGATCATCACTGCCGAAGACCCGGTTGAGTACGTCCTCCCAGGCATCAACCAAGTCGAAGTCAAACATGACATCGGCCTCGACTTCGCGCGAATTATTCGTGCGATGTTGCGGCAGGCTCCCAATGTGATTTTGGTCGGTGAAATACGTGACACTGAGACGGCTGAAATGGCAATCCAAGCTTCTTTGACAGGACACCTGGTATTCAGCACGCTTCATACGAATGATGCGCCTGGTTCCATTACGAGACTGATCGACATGGGGGTCGAACCGTTCCTCGTTGCTTCGAGCGTGATGGCCATCATGGCACAGCGATTGGTTCGCGTGGTGTGCTCAAAGTGCAAGGAGGAATACACACCGGATCCAAGTGAACTCCAGCACTTCGAGATCACCGCGGACGAAATGTCCAAAGCTAAGTTTTGTCGGGGAAAAGGCTGTAACAACTGTCAGCACACCGGTTATCGAGGACGAATCGCCGCATTTGAACTCATGATCATGAACTCAACCCTCCGTGAAATGACGTTCAAGAGCGAGCCTTCTCAGAATCTGCGCCGGCAAGCCCGGCTGTTTGGCATGAAGACATTGGTGGAAGACGCTTTGGGAAAAGCAGTCCAAGGCAAGACGACGTTGCTAGAGGTGTACAAACTCGACAAGGGTGGACATTGATCCGCGTGGTCGATCCGTTCACCCGTGCGCGGGTTGCGGTGAACCGAACGGTCGTGCGGCCGACTTGAGCTTCAACGGAAGTGATGGTCGCCGGTTTCAGTTTGATTCGGGAAAAGTTTGATCGGAGGCGGGGCGGCACTGACAATCTCCCCGTCGCCCGGCACTTCGCCCTCAGGTCAATTGATCTTTTCAAAAATGCCTCACATACCGCAACCACGAATCATTCAACTCGACCGCTAACGGGATGCAACATGGCGACACTGCAAATCGACAAGATGTTGGAAACCGTGGTCCGAGAGAAGGCGAGCGATCTGCACGTTTCCACCGGGCAGCCTCCCGTGCTGCGGTTGGGTGGCCACCTAGTCCGCCTTGAAACGAAATCGCTGATGCCCGAAGACACCGTGGGATTGATGAAGAGCATCACCCCGGAACGAAATCAGCAAGAGCTTCAGGAAGTCGGCGGGACCGACTTCGGGTTTGCGTTCGGAGACAAAGCGCGTTTTCGAGTCTCCGTGTTCAAACAGCGCGGCCATATCGGCATGGTGTTGCGACGTATCCCGAACGAATTCCTGTCGTTCGAGCAACTCGGCCTTCCTCTGGTCATCCGAGATTTGTTGACGCGTCCCCGCGGCTTGTTCCTCGTCACGGGACCGACGGGGAGCGGCAAGACGACCAGTCTGGCGAGCATGATCAACTATCTGAATGACACGGTCGATCACCATATCATCACGCTGGAAGACCCAATCGAGTACTACCATCTGCACAAGAAATCGACGATCAACCAGCGTGAGATCGGTGTCGATGTCCCCAGTTTTCCGGAGGCTTTGCGTCGCGCATTGCGAATGGACCCGGATGTGATTCTGGTCGGCGAAATGCGCGACTTGGAAACCATTGCGTCCGCCATTACGGCCGCCGAAACGGGGCACGTCGTTTTTGGAACTCTGCACACCACGGGAGCACAGGGTACGGTCGATCGAATCATCGACGTCTTCCCGACCAGCCAGCAGGAACAAATCCGCACGCAGTTGTCAGTCGCCATCATCGGGATCCTGTCGCAGGCACTGTTGCCTCGAAAGCCGAAGGGGGTCGTGGCGGCGTATGAGATGCTCGTGGTGACGCCCGCCATCGCCAACCTGATCCGTGAGGCCAAGACCTATCGAATCAACTCGTCCATTCAAACGGGCCGCAAGTTCGGCATGCAGTTGCTCGACGACGCCCTGTTCGATTTGTGGAAGAACGAACTGTGCGAAGAGGATGTCGTCGTCACAAAATCCAATCAGCCGGGTGAACTGAAGGCCAGAATCGCTCGCGCGAAGAAGGGGCTGTTGGAAGACGAGCCTGAGGATGACGACGACGATGACGGTGACAAATAGAGGTAGTTTCAAAACCGGCTTCGGAGCGGTGGGCGTGAGCCTCCTGAATCAGGCCGCAGTTGCAAATCACGCGAATTCAGGGGACTGAGATCCCTCGCTCCGAAGAACCTGTGTTGCGAACGGACGTAGACAGACATGGCTCAACGCCGACTCGGACAGATTTTGGTAGACCTCGGTCATCTCACAGAAGACCAGTTGTGGGACGTGCTCGAGGAGCAGAAGCAAAGTGGCGGTGAGATCATCGGCCAGGTGGCCATTCGCATGGGGTTCGTCACCGAAGCTCATGTGACGGAAGCTCTGGCAGAACAGTGGGGCATGCCGGTCGTCAATCTGGCGGAGACCACAATTCCCCCCAAGGTGTTGGAGCTCGTGCCGCAGACGATGGCCGACATCTACAAGATCATGCCGATCTCATTGAAAGACAATGTGCTGACCGTCGCGATGGCCGACCCGCAGAACATCGCCGCTCTGGACGATCTGCGAAACATGCTGGGCGTCGATGTGCGGGGTGCGGTCTCGAATCACAAGGACGTGGAAGCCGCCATCGGACGGCATTACGCCGACCGCGAAGAAAGCATCGAAGATGTCATCGGACAATTGGAAGAGGGCAGCGACGGTTCGTCAACCAAGGGGCATGGCTATGACCTCGGTGCCGACATGGATGAGGCTCCCATCCGCAAGCTGCTCAACATGATCATGCTCCTGGCGATCAAGGATCAGGCCAGCGACATCCACTTCGAGCCGTTTGAAGACGAATTCAAGGTGCGAGTCAAAGCGGACGGAATGTTGTATGAGATGGTTCCGCCGCCGAGACACCTCGCCAACGCGATTGTCTCCCGGATCAAAATCATGTCCGACTTGGACATTGCCGAGCGTCGGATGCCACAGGACGGCCGCATCGAATTGAACGTCGGCGGGCACTCCGTCGATTTGCGAGTCAGCGTGCTCCCGACGATGTTCGGCGAGGCGGTCGTCATGCGAGTCCTCGACCGCACCGTGGTCCAGCTCGACCTGAACAAGATCGGCATGGATGCCAACACGCTGACCAAGTTCCGCGAAGTCATCAAACGCCCGAACGGGATCGTGCTTGTCACGGGACCGACCGGCAGCGGCAAAACCACCACGCTCTACTCGGCTCTCAACGAACTGAACGACATCGAAACCAAGATCATCACCACGGAAGACCCGATCGAATACGAAATCGACGGACTGATCCAGGTTCCCGTGAATCCCGACATTCAAGTCACCTTTGCCACCGTGCTGCGAGCCATCCTGCGGCACGACCCGGACACGATCCTGATCGGTGAGATCCGCGATTTTGAAACAGCCGAAGTCGCCATTCAAAGCGCCCTCACCGGACACCTCGTGTTCAGCACGCTCCACACGAACGACTCGCCGTCGGCCATCACGCGACTGCGCGACATGGGCATCGAACCGTTCCTGATCACCGCCACGGTCGAAGCCGTGCTGGCTCAGCGGCTCGTGCGAAAAATCTGCTCGGAATGCCGGACACAATTCGAGCCGAGCGATGAGTTGCTCATGGAACTGCAACTGCCGATCGCCCAGGCACGGCAGTACAAGTTCTATTACGGTCGAGGCTGCCAGCGCTGCAACAACTCGGGCTATAAGGGCCGCTGCGGCATCTATGAACTGCTGGAAGTAAACGACGAGGTGCGCGATCTGATCGCGGCCAACGCCAGCGTCGATGACATTCGAAACTATGCCCGCAGCCAGGGAATGACGACCCTGCGCGAAGCAGGCTTGAAACTGATCTTCGATGGCGTCACCACGATCGATGAAGTCGTTCGCGAAACCGTTATGGAAGATGTCGAATAGAGCTGATAATTCATGGCTCTCAAGTTTCGCTGGCCGAAGTCCTTTAACCGCAACTAAAGAGGAAGCGGCGGAACCACAGAGGACACGGATGGCACAGATTTCACGGATCAGAAAAAGACCAAGAACTCTGTTCTTCTTCATCTGAGCAATCCGTGGTTGTTTTTTTCTTTCTCGGTTTGTGTTGTCGGCGGACTCCGAAATGCGCGCGGGAC
>JAYUFI010000487.1:0-5168 GCA_043738805.1 Planctomycetaceae bacterium
ATGTTGGACGGCTTCGTCATCAGCTTTGCGAGCATCAGCCGGTTTCGTTCGCCCCCCGACAAGTACCGCACCAGCGTGCGTGCTCGGTCGGGTGAAAACAAAAAGTCCTGCAAGTAGCCGAGCACATGCCGGTTCTGGCCGTTGATCAGTAACTCTTGTTTGCCGTCGCCGACGTTCTCTTGAGCGGTCTTGTTTTCATCAAGCTGCTCGCGAAGTTGATCGAAGTAGGCGACCTCTTGTTTTGTACCGATCCGAATACTTCCGGTCGTCGGTGTCAGTTGTCCGAGCAACAAGCGGAGCAGCGTGCTCTTGCCGGTTCCGTTGCGACCGATCACGCCGATCTTGTCGCCGCGCATGATCAACGTCGAAAAATCATCAATGACGTTGCGGTTGCCTGAACCCGCCTCGCCATAGCGAAACGTGATCTGCTTCGCTTCGACCACCAACCGACCAGAGCGTTCGACTTCCTGAACCTGAATCCGGACATTGCCCACGCGGTCCTTGCGCTGACGTCGCTCTTCGCGCATCTTGAGGAGTTCGCGAATGCGGGCCTCGCTACGAGTGCGCCGCGCTTTGACTCCCGCACGTACCCAGACTTCTTCTTGAGCCAATTTCTTGTCGAACAACGCTTGTTGTTGAGCTTCGACTTCGAGCGACGCCTCTTTGCGTTTGAGGAATGTCGAATAATCACACGGCCAATCGAACAATCGCGTTCGATCGACTTCGATGATTCGCGTCGAGAGTTTTCGCAGGAAGACACGATCGTGCGTGACGAAGATCAACGTGCCGCCGTAGCGAACCAAAAACTCTTCGAGCCAGGCGACCGCTTCGATATCCAAGTGGTTGGTTGGTTCGTCAAGCAGCAATAAGTCCGGTTCGCTGACCAGTGCTTGAGCCAGCATCACGCGGCGTTTCATGCCCGATGAGAGTTCCGCGAACCGTGCGTGCGGATCGAGGTTCATCTTCGAGATGACTTGCTCAACCTGTTGCTCGAGTTGCCAAGAACCTTGCGTGTGCAACTCCGCTTCGACCAGTTCGAGTTGCGCCAAGAGGGCAGGGGAGGGCGTTTCCGCAACTTGCTGACTGAGTGCCAGAAACTTCGACAGCACCGCACCGGCGGCTCCGTGCCCGGTGGCGACGACCTCTTGAACAGAACTTGCCGTTCCGCCGGGAACTTCTTGCATCAGCCGTCCGATGCGGACTCCGTTGCCACACGCGACCTGTCCTTCGTCCGCCTTCAGTTCGCCGCTGATCAATTTCATCAACGTCGATTTGCCGCTGCCGTTGCGGCCGACAAGTCCGACTCGTTCGCCCCGTTCGACTTGCAGGCTGACCTGATTTAAGAGGTATTGCCCGCCGTAACCAAAACAAACCTCGCGCACACTCACCAAAGCCATGAACAACCTCAACAACAACGACAGAAAGCAACAAAGACCGTCATCTCGACAGACTCACTTAGCGACCAAGCGGACGGAATTCGCTTGCTTAACGCATCCTTCTTGGCGTTGCGAGGCACTGCGGCAACTCTGTGTCTCCGTGGTGAATTCTGACTTGACCGACTCACCGCTTGGCAGCAGGAGTGGCGGCGAGCCGCAACATTGAACTCTCTTCACAAATCTTTGCCGACAAATTTGACAACGTTCACCACTGACCTAGGTTTCCCCTACGAGGTTCGCCTTGAGATGGAGTCCTCATGGAAAACCGTGTTTGGAGATTTGGTTCCGAGTCCTGCTGCTCTCCCCAGCGTGATTCGAACAGAGTTGCCCTTCAGTAACGGCTGGATGGCAAGCCCACCTCTTAATGAATTGAGAGCGCTTCAATGTTTGGACTTCGGGCCTGGGAGAAATGGTTGTCGCGCGGCAAGAGTCAGCGACGGCTCAAGGGATTCACGCCAACCAATCTGCGGTCGCAATCGGCGGAAGTGTTGGAAGAGCGTGTCCTGCTCTACGCGACATCCGGCAATGCTTGGCCGGCACCGCAACTGGTGACGATCAGCTTCATGCCCGATGGCACGAACTTGGGAGGCGGCACCAGCAACTTGCAAAGCACCTTCAATACAAAGTTTGGTGCGGCGGCCACGTGGCAGAACCAAATTCTGAAGGCGGCTCAGCAGTGGGCGCAGCAGACGAACATTAATTTCGCCGTCGTCACTGATAACGGTACGGCTGCCGGTTCCGGTAGCAATCAGCAAGGCGATCCCGGTTTCGGTGACATTCGCATTGGCGGTTACAACTTTGGCACGAGCACGCTGGCTCAGTCGTACATGCCACCGCCGGCCAACAACTATTCGATCGCTGGCGACATGCAGTTCAACACGGGGACCGCGTACAACATCGGCTCCACGTATGACCTGTTCACAGTCGCGATGCATGAGTTCGGTCACGCACTCGGTCTGCTGCATTCGGCGACCACGGCCGCGTCGATGTACTCGACTTATTCATCGGCCATGACTGCGCTGAATGCGGACGACATCACCGGTATCAAGGCGATTTACAGTGCTGGTGCGGCGCGAGCGAATGATTCGTATGACTCGACGAGCAACGGCACGACCGCTGCGGCCAGCGTCATTACGTCGTTGATCAACACGACGACCAAGACCGCCGTCATCAACAACTTGGACCTCACGACTTCGACCGACTTGGACTTCTACAAGTTCGTGATTCCGTCGGGTGTCGCCGCAGGCTCAACGCTCAAAGCAAAGGTTGTGGCGACGGGACTGAGCCTGTTGGATGCGAAAGTCGAAATCCTCAATAGCGCGGGAACGTCGGTGGCCAACGCGACCACTGCCAATGGCTACGGTTCGACGGTGACGGCCACTTACACGAACGCGGCGGTTGTGGCCGGAGCAACGTTTTACGTGAAGGTTTCCAGCGTCGATGCACTGGCCGCGTTCAAGACTGGCAAGTACGCGCTGGTGCTCAACATGGGAACCGGTGCCGATCCCGCTGTGACCTACCCGACCACTTTGAAGGCCAACGGGACGACGCTCACGTCTGGCGGCGGGCAAGCATTGATGTACGAGCCGGAAGGGAGCGTCAACGTCACGACCGCCAGCGACCAAGTGATCGGAAATCATTCCATCGCGACAGCCGCCAATGGTGACTACATCGTGACCTGGAGTAGCACGGGACAAGATGGTTCGCTGCGTGGCGTTTATGCGCGGCGTTACAACGCGGATGGCTCGCCACAGACGGGCGAATTTCTCGTCAACCAGACGACGAGCGATGATCAGTATGAGCCCGCCGTCGCGATGGATGCTCTCGGCAATTCAATCATCGCTTGGACCAGCCTGAATCAAGACGGAAGCGCTGGGGGCATCTACGCTCGGTGTTTCGACGCCAACGGCACAGCGAAGGGAAACGAGTTCCGCGTGAACTCAACGACCGCCGGAAGCCAGACCTCACCTGCGATTGCCTCTGACACTTATGGAAATTTTGTGATCACTTGGACGAGTAGCGGCCAAGACGGCAACGGTTTGGGAGTTTACGGGCAACGTTACAGTTTGCTCGGAACAACCGTCGGAGCGGAGTTTCTCGTCAACACGGCGACGACCGGCGATCAGACCAATTCCACCGTCGTCATGAATCGTTTCACGAGTGAATTCGTAGTGACTTGGCAAAGCTCTGCTCAGGACGGCAGCGGCCAAGGGATTTACGCTCAACGTTACGACGTTTCGGGAAACAAGGCCGGGAGCGAGTTTCGTGTCAACACTTATACGACCGGCGATCAAACTGATCCGTGCATCGCGATCAATCGCTTCACCGGCGAGTTTGTGGTGACGTGGACCAGTGCCGCTCAAGATGGGAGCGGAACCGGGATTTATGCGCAACGTTACAACGCCACCGGCGTTGTTCAAGGCTCTGCATTCCTCGTGAACACCACGACGACCGGAGATCAAAACGATTCGTCGGTCGCGGTGGATGCCGCGGGCCACATCTTGGTGACCTGGTCCAGCTTGAACAGCAACGCGGCAATCGGCTGGCAAGTCCTGGCCCAGCAATTCACGAGCAGTGGTGTCAAAAACGAAGGCGAATTCAACGTGAATGCGACTTCGGCTGGTGACCAAAAAGGCTCATCCATCGCGATCTCATTCCTGGGGAAAGTGGTCATCGGTTGGAGCGGCAGCGGCTCGAATGACACCAGCGGTGTCTACAAAGCGGTCTTCCGTTTGGGAGCTGATTCGTATGAGCCCGGTGCCGCAGTCGTGGCTCAACTGGGATCGACTTCCGTGGTCATTCCGAACGGGACCAACAGCAGTTCGCCGATGAACTCTTCTGGCCCAGTGACATCACCGTCGATCTTGTCCGCCTTCGTAGAGAGCCTTGATCACGGTTCGTTGTCGCCTGTGGCGAGCAGCGTGTCGGAATGGTTGACGTCGTTGTCACAGCACCTCAACTCGGTCCCCGCGCATCACGACACCGACTCGCTGTTTGGCGATCTGCACTTCCGCTCGTCGTTGTTGGACGGTCTGACACAACACAACTCATTGGGCTCTGTCTCGTAGATGGTTGAGGTCTTGTAGGACGGGCACTCTTGCCCGTCGTGTGACAGGATTCGATGAGCTTTGCTGGATTCGACGGGCAGAAGTGCCCGTCCTACGGATTATCTAACGACCGGACTCACGCGCACTCGCTGACGATCAACCTGAAAGAAGTTTGCCATGTTGTCTTTGCTCGGATGGACGAAGCGATTAGCGCCACGACGGCCACTCAAGCCGAATCAACCTCGCGATCGAGTTCGCAGACAGTCAGCGGCTGAATCGTTGGAAGTACGTAGCCTCCCGTCGGGGATCGGTTTCGACTCAGGCGATCCGGTGATGGATGCCGAGCCGAACGACACGATTGATGCAGCTCACGATGTCGGCACCGCAGCGACCGGTTTGCCCAAGGAGATCGTCGGGACGATCGGCGACGGCGTCGATTATTCGTCGGACATCGACTGGTATCAGTTCTCGTTAAACGATCCCGCGCAAGTGCGACTCACGGCTCAGCCGAATGAGCTTGGTTCCAATTCACCAATCGTGCTGACTCTGTATACGAGTCACTTCAACAACTATGACCCCACGAATTCGTTGGGACATTGGTTGCTGGGTCAGTCGGAAGGTGGCGGCATCGGCGAGGGGGCGGCAGACGTCTCGCGTCTGCTTGCACCGGGGACATACTTCGTCG
>JAYUFI010000488.1:0-1943 GCA_043738805.1 Planctomycetaceae bacterium
GGTTGAGCAGGCGACTTCGATCGCGATTGAATGCCCTGATCTTTGTCCGAGGTACGTCGCGCGCATCATTCGTGGCGTGAAGATCGGGCCGAGTCCCGCGTGGCTCAAAGATCGACTCGAGGCCATCGGTATTGCGCCGATCAACAACGTTGTGGACGTTACCAACTATTGTTTGATGGAGTGCGGTCAGCCGTTTCATGCGTTTGATTTTGACAAGCTGCGCGGTGGTCGCATTGTCGTCCGGCACGCGAAGTCCGGAGAGAAGATCAACGCGATTGATCACAACGAATACACGCTGACGTCCGACATGTGCGCGATCTGTGATGCCGAACGCCCTGTCGCCATCGCCGGTGTCATGGGCGGAGCCGACACAGAAATCAGCGGCTCAACGCAGAACGTGCTGATCGAAGTGGCCGACTTCTCGTCGATGTCGATTCGCGCGACCGCGCGCAAACTGAACCTGCACAGTCCGTCGTCGTACCGGTTTGAACGAGGCGTCGATTCGGCTCAGATGGATTGGGCCTCGCGTCGTTGTTGCGAGTTGATTCTGCAAGTCGCGGGGGGGGAGTTGCTCGACGGTTCGATCTGGGTGGGGGAGCCGCCGATTGCCGAACGAGCCACGGTTTCGTTGCGATCAACGCAGACGCGTCGCGTTTTGGGAATCGACGTTCCGACCGTTGAGTCGCATCGCATCCTCGTGGCGTTGGGGCTTAAGCCGACTGCCGCTCAAGCGGATGCTGACGGGACTCGGCATTACGTGCCGCCGAGTTGGCGGCGCGATCTGTCTCGCGAGATTGACCTCATCGAAGAGGTCGCTCGCATTCACGGCTATGAAAAGATTCCGGAAGACGCCTTCGTGCCGCTGTCGCTCAGCGAGAAGACGTTGCCCGAACGAGTGGCCGATCGCATTCGCGACACGCTGACGGCTGCCGGTTTCTTTGAGGCGATCACGTTGTCGTTTGTTAGTGGAGAACTTGCCGACTTGATTCCGTCGGGTGCCGGTGCGGTGAACTCGCTGACGTTATCCGATGTGGCAAAAGGCGGATTGGAAATCCGCCCGACAGTGACAACGCGGCTGACCGTCGATCATTCATCGCGACGGCAAGAGAACGTTCTGCGACAAAGTTTGATTCCGAGCTTGCTTGTCGTTCGTCGCGACAACGAGCGCTACGGCAATTTTCAAACGCGCTTGTTCGAGATCGCGAGTGTGTATCTTGCCGCGACGCCAGGCGATCCGAACGTGGAGCCGCGTCGTTTGGGAGTTGTCAGCGGGCAAACTTTTGTGGAGTTCAAAGGTGCGATCGAAACACTTGCTCGACGCATCAATCCGCACACGGTTGTCACCGTTCGTCCGAACGAGTTGCCATGCGTCGTGCCGGGACGCGGAGCCGATCTGCTGCTCAACGGAAAACTGTGGGGCTGGATGGGTGAGCTGTCTCACGATGTGACCGACACGTTGGATTTACGCGACACGGTGATCGCCGCTGAACTCGACATCGCACTGCTCGAAGAGTCCGCGAACCTCGTTCCCACATTCGCGGAGTTGCCTCGCTATCCGAGCATTTCACGTGATCTCAACTTTGTGCTGGATGAGGCGACCACGTGGGAGCAACTCGTCGAAGTCGCGCGCGCGGCGGCTGGTTCGTCCTACGACTCCGCATCGTTCGGCGGTCAGTATCGAGGCCAACAAATCCCGGCCAACAAAAAATCCTACGTCCTCACCGTTTCCTTCCGAGCACCCGACCGCACGCTAATGAGTGACGAAGTTGACGCAGCAGCGAAGTCGATCATCGAAGCATGTACAACCAAGCTGAGCGCGACACTGCGTTGACCATCACACGCCGCAGTTTTCACAACCCCACCTTCTTCAGGAAAACTTCGCCTTGAAATCGCCAATCGTCGTGGCGTGAAGTCATCGGAGAATGAATCCGAATACGACTGCG
>JAYUFI010000489.1:0-1936 GCA_043738805.1 Planctomycetaceae bacterium
GAATGCGCTCGCAACCTCGCGCTGCTGACATTGAAAGACGGAGGCGCGGACGAGGCCGCTCGCCTCACGTGGGCTTTCCGCCGCTGCGTCTCCCGCGCACCGAGCGATCATGAACGTGACGTGCTGCTGAAACTGCTCGCTCAGCAAACAACCAAGTTCTCGTCACCCGAAGCCAAGCCGTGGGAACTCGCCGCCAACGATCCGGCCAATCCGCCAGCATTGCCTGAAGGAGCCACGCCTGCTCAAGCCGCCGCATGGACCGCCGTTTCGCGAGTGCTATTAAATCTGGACGAGACCGTGACGAAAGAGTGAACATGTTTCGTTATACGAACGATCGAACAACGATGCCTATTTCAAGTGTTGTTCGATGGTCGTTCAGTCGCATGTCGAATTACCATTGCGCATCGCAAGTTCGTCCGCGAATAAGAAGAGCACGTCATGACAGCATCGTACCCGGGCGAACGTCCAAACAACTTGTCGTTGGAATTTGTCGGCCGACTTCTTGAGGCCGACATCCGCAACATTTGGTACTACGGGACGTTTGTGGTTTGCCGATCACTTTTCCTTTGGATCTTTGCTGTGATCGTCGTCGTCGTAGCACTGCTAGGCACTTTGGCAGCGTTGTTGGATGAGCGATTTAGGACAGTCCCTTTCATCACTGCCGTGTGTGTTCTACTAACCATGATCGCTGCGCCGTTTGCGGATTACCGTTTTGCGATTCGGCGATATCGTAAACGCGCCGATGAATACTTGGAGACGCGAGTCACTTTGACTCCAGCTCGCGTTGCGATTGAGAACGATTCCTTTCGAACGGAATTCGGTTGGAAACTCATCGGTGTCGTTGCGGATACACCGCAAGGAATGTTGTTTTGCAACCAACATTTTCTCACGTTGTTTTGGCTGCCTGAACGAGTCCTGACGGGCGAGCACGGGCGCAATGAATTGAGAACCCTTCTGGCACAAACCAAAGTCCGTGTGCTCACTTTTTAGATCGTTACTCTTCTTCCCGAACCTCAATCGCCGCTCATTCGTAAAAGAGATTTTCAATGAACCAATCCGAATTCTGTCACCGCGAGAAAGCACAAGCCGTCACCCGTCGCTGGTTCTTCAGGGATTGCGGCGTCGGGTTGGGATCGGCGGCGTTGTACTCGCTGTTGCGGGGTGAGGCCGCTCGTGGGGCGACGGGTTCATCGGATGCGATGGCTTCCCGGGCGAGTCACTTCGCGCCGAAGGCCAAGCGGGTGATCTACTTGTTCATGGCGGGAGCGCCCTCGCACCTCGAACTGTTTGACAACAAGCCGGAACTCGCCAAGTGGGACGGCAAATTGCCGCCGGCCGAGCTGCTGAAGGGCTACCGCGCGGCGTTCATTAACCCGAACTCGAAGCTGCTCGGGCCGAAGTTCAAGTTTGCGAGGCATGGCGAGAGCGGGGCCGAGCTGTCCGAGTTGTTGCCGCATCTCGCCACCGTCGTCGATGACATTGCGATCGTGAAGTCGATGGCGACGGATGCGTTCAACCATGCTCCCGGTCAGATCATGATGAACACCGGGGCGCAGCAGTTTGGCCGACCGAGCCTTGGCGCGTGGTCGATGTACGGACTCGGCAGCGAATCACAGGATCTGCCCGGCTTCGTCGTGTTCAGTTCGGGGAAGAAGGGGCCGAGCGGCGGGTCGTCCAACTGGGGCTGCGGCTTTCTGCCGACCACGAACAACGGCGTGCTGTTCCGTTCGGGAGCCGAGCCGGTGCTGTTTCTGTCGAACCCGCGCGGCGTCGATGAGCAGCTTCAGCGCGACTCGCTCGATTCGCTCCGTCAGTTGAATGAATTGCGACTCGGAGCAACCGGCGATCCCGAGATCGCCGCGCGGATCAGTTCGTTCGAGATGGCCTACCGCATGCAGGCGAGTGCCCCTGACCTGATGGACCTCAGCAAGGAGAC
>JAYUFI010000490.1:0-1936 GCA_043738805.1 Planctomycetaceae bacterium
CGGCGGCGGCGTACCGAGTTTCAATTTGATAAGTGCCCGCCGGAACCGCGACGTCGTACTCGGCGGCCCACTCGCCGTTGCCGTTGCTGAGGATCACGCCGATCCTCTCACCATAACCGGTCGTCAGTTTCAACGCTGAGCCGCGTTGATAGTTCTCTGCCTCAATGACTTGCACACCTTCGGGCAGCGGAGCTTTCTTGTCAGCTCGCTTATCGAACTCCGTGCCGAACGTCCGCGTCGTTCGTTCCAGGTACATCTCGCGAACCGCCGCTCGCACATAGTCCGCAACGCGCGATCGTGCTTCCGTGAGCAACACGTCATTCGCGACGGCAACAAGCTGATTGACTTCGCCCTGCTTCGCGGCGATCCGTTGCTTCTGTTCGCCGAGTTGCTGCAACACCATCGGCGACGCGAGCGGACGTTCCTGCCAACTCGCCACAACGCTGAAGTTGAGCATCGTTTTCGTGCTTTTGAAGATCCCCGCTAGCGAGTAGTAATCGGCTGTCGTCACCGGATCGAACTTGTGGTCATGACACCGGGCACATCCCAGCGTTAACCCCATGAACGCCCGCCCGATCGTGTCGACCTGTTCGTCAACAATATCCATCTGCATTTTGAGCGGATCATCCTCAGCCAGCATCTTCGCCCCGATGACCAGGAACCCGGTGGCTGTCAGCCGGTCAGCCTGCCGCGCGGCAACAGCCGGATCGTTGGGGTCACCCTCCGGCGGCAATAGGTCACCAGCAATCTGCTCATGCACGAATTGGTCGTACGACAGATCGCGATTGAATGCCGAGATCACCCAGTCCCGATACCGAAACGCATTCGCCTGCGCGAGATTCTCGTCGAGCCCGTTCGAATCGCCGTACCGAGCGACATCGAGCCAGTACCGACCCCAGCGCTCGCCATATCTCGGCGACGCCAGCAACCGATCGATCACGCGAGCGAACGCATCTGGTTCGTGATCGGCCAGAAACTCCGTGACCTCATCGACCGTCGGCGGCACGCCGTGCAGATCGAAGGTCGCACGCCGAATCAGCGTCCGCTTGTCGGCCACTTCCGCCGGTTTCAATCCGCGAGCTTCTAACTCGGCCAAGAGAAAGCGATCGATCGGCGATTGAACCCAGCGTTCGTCTTTCACCTGAGGTGGTCGTGGATCGCTGATCGGCTGAAATGCCCAGAAGTTTTTTTGCTCGTCGGTGAACTGCGTTGGCTTGCCGTCCGTTTTCGGAACCGGCTTCTTCGACGCGGCTCTCGGTTTGTCACCGTCTGGCCAGACGGCTCCCGCTTTGACCCACGCGGTCAAGTCGATGATGTCCCGCTGCGACAATTTTTCTTTCGGCGGCATCGCTAACGTGTCGGCATGATTGACCGCTCGAATGAGCAAACTCTTGTCCGGCTCCCCCGGCACAACCGCCGCTCCGCGCGAGCCCCCTTCGAGCATGTCCGCACGCGTATCGAGCCGCAGATCGCTTTCGGCGAGATCCGCGCCGTGACAATCCCAACAGCGTTGAACCAACAGAGGTCGAATCCGTTTCTCAAAGAATTCGACGGACGGCTCATCAAGCGGTTTGTTGACCGCCGGATCATCGGCCCATGCCTTGACCGCAACTGCCAACAAAA
Organism: Planctomycetaceae bacterium; assembly: GCA_043738805.1. Classification (GTDB taxonomy): domain Bacteria; phylum Planctomycetota; class Planctomycetia; order Planctomycetales; family Planctomycetaceae; genus SXKJ01. The sequence continues at coordinate 1,624 of JAYUFI010000490.1, forward strand.
AAAACGCAACGCTCAAACGCATGAACTCGCCTCCCGTGAGGTTTCCGATCGGCTGCCAGTTTGTTCGTTCGTTCGTCGTTGCGAAACCCCAGCGACCTGAATTCGCACACTCGGACTCCACTGAGTTCTCGTCGTGACTGCTACAACCGGAAGTGTTTCTCGGATTAGTTCGATTGCTGCGATGCGTTGAGTCGCTCGGCGTGATGCTTTTTGGCAACGCTTTTGTCGGTCGCCGCACATCGCACTGAAGTCTGAGTGGTAGTGTTAGCGGAGTGTGGAAAAACGGAGAGCAGCGAAGCCACAGAAAATATGT
>JAYUFI010000491.1:0-5141 GCA_043738805.1 Planctomycetaceae bacterium
GGCGTTCTCGAAACTGAAGAAGCTGCTCCGCGACGGAGCAGAACGAACCGTCGACAAGCTCTGGGAACTCTGCGGTCGAATCCTCGACCAGTTCACCGAATCCGAGTGCCGGAATTACTTCAAGCACTGCGGCTATCGACACACCTAAAATGGAACTGCTCTAGTGCGCATCTCACGCAACTGTAGCGGAACTCGCAAGAGTTCCGATCTGAAGTCTTGCGACTTCAGCTACACCAGCCGCTACAGGTGCGTGAGTGAGGAAATAACGCGCGATCAATTCTTGGGATCCGTATTAGCTCGGACTATTCCTGGGCGCGTTAAAGCCTGAAGCGCACTGTCGCGGAATCTCCTCGGCGCGTGAATCATCCAGGCGAATGGTCCGCCAAATGGGTAGGACGGCTCTCCAGTCGAGCCAGGAGACCCGACCTACGGGCTCTTGTGGCGTCAGATTGTGAAACCTACTTGCTCTTCAGACTAAACGCTCCGTCCCAGTCGTCAGGAGGCTGATTGTCCGTGTGAGCCATTTGCTCCAGCAGGAACTTCTTGGGTCCGTCGTCGTCAGGAACCTGTTCCAGCAACGCGAGTGCGGCGACCCAATCCCCGGCGATGATGGCGTCCAACGCTTTTTCATACGCCTCGACCGCACGAATCGACAGCGACTCCGTACCATCACTGGCTGGCAATAGTTCACTGACCAAGATCGCCGTGTCCATTCCTTTGGGGCGAACCTTCGCCAAACGACGGCAGTAACCTTCCGACGGCGACAGCATCCGGCGCACAAAGTCAGCAGTCGTTTCGTCAATGCAAATGTTGACGCCGAACATCCGCGTCATACCCTCAATGCGCGATCCTTGATTCACCACCGGCCCAAAGACACCAATCTTGGCTTGCTGCGTTGTACCGATTTGTCCGGCGATCGCTCGACCGTGGGCAATACCGACGCCACAAGTAAAACCTTCCAGCAAGTCATCTTCTTCGGCCGGCAAACTGAAGACCTGCTGAATCGTGAGAGCCGCGCGACACGCGGAGATCGGGCCATCTGGCAGCGGTTCCGGCCAGCCCCAAAAGCCGAGTGCCGCGTCTCCCTGAAAGTCCGCGATCGCACCATCAAATGCGAGGATGCCGCCGGTCATCGCGCTTAATGCAGCGCGGACGCTTTCCAGCAATTTCTTCAGATTGTCCTTCAACTTCTCCGACTTCCGAGAGAAGCCGCGCACGTCGCAGAACAAGACGGTGATGTCTCGTTCCGAAGGCTCCATGATATTCCCGGCAGACTTCTTCGTGAGATTGGCAATGACCTTCGGCGAGAAGAACGTCGAGAGTTGTGTCGTGTGTTCTTGTAGCGTTCGCACCGTGCGGATTGAGCCGATGAATTGCGCGACCAGTTGCGTGAATCGCAGGTCGCCCTTCAACAAGTCTTCGTCGAGGAATGCATTCTCATCGCGGCCCCCCTCGCCTGACACGTACAAGCACCAGCCGACGCAAGAGTCCGCCGTTACCGGCGTGCAGAACGCCCAGCCGAGCGAACCGCTCATCGTCACCTTGCTCGATTCCATGTCGCCGACAATGTGCATCATGCTGGCGTTTTCCTGCAACGCCTTCTTCAGCAGCTTACGGCTCGGCATGAACCGCCCGCCGAACGATTCACGAGTCTGCACGCGCATCAGCATGGGCTTCGGCAGTTCGATTTCCAGATCACGACCAGCTCGCAAATTGTTGACGTACTCTTCGTCGAAAACCGCGACGGCAACCGCAACTGCGGGCGGAATCGCTTGCAACAACATGCCGACGAGCATCAGCGCCAGTTCCATGTCGGTGCTGGTTCCAGAAATCATCTGCGGCAAATTGGAGAGCACTTCCATTTGCCGGTTCGTGTCACCGAAGGCGACGTTTTCGAGTTCATCGCTTTTGTAGGCGTGCTCTTCAACGTCGTCTCCTTCGTCATCCGTCGTGTACTCGTTGGGACTTTGCCCCAATGCGGGCAGCGAGACGACGGGAGCCAATGGAATTTCCATTGTCTGCCGAGCCATGTCCACTTTCATCTCGACCCGAACCAGGAACGTGGTCATGCCGATCTGAAACGGTTCACCGGCTGATGCCGAAATCTCGCGGCTCACTTCCCCTTGAAACTTGATCGGGTTGGTCGCATTCGCCAAGCAAGTGACCTTCAGCCGATCGGTTTCCCAAACGATGTCCACATGCTCGCGCGAGATCGTCCGATCCCAGCTAATGGCCCAACCCGTCTGTGGAGCACGCCCGATGCGCACGACCTGCCCTTCCACCAACTGCTGCCGCAGTTTTTGCCCGTCACCCTGCCCCGTCGCGATCAACTCCACCAATTGCGTCGGCACTATCCGTCTCCACTAATCCGCATTCCGAACAAGTCAAACTCTCCCAAGTCCGAACGTGTTGGCCAGTTATCTTCTAATGTCCGTTCAGACGCAAACCGCGACACATCACTTCGGAATGATTTTCCGATTCAAAATCTTCGCAGGGGTATCGCTGAGTTTCATGATGCGCTGGACGCAACCAAACAGGCTAATCCGTGTTTCATCCGTGGCTAATAAACGAACCGCTGAAACTGAACCTCGATCCGTCCGAAGTTGACGAGCATGCCAACTTGGATGCCGGTCGCTTTGAGTTCGTTGAGAAGCTGAGCCTCATCGGATTTCTGATATTCCTTGGTGACTTTCAGTTCGACGATGACGCAGTCGTTGACCAAGAGGTCGGCTTCGAACTTGCCGACGTCCACCTCCTTGTATTTCACGCGGATCGGCTCTTCGAGCTTGCACGTCAGGCCGCGTCGAATGAGTTCGACCTGCATGGCCTTTTGATAAACGCTTTCAAGAAAGCCGTAACCCAAAACGCCATAGACCTCGAATGCCGCCCCAATGATCTGCTCGGTCACGTCTCCATGCAGCAGTGCCACGGCATGTTCCTTGAAAAGGAAGTCGATTTGGCCACGGATAAAACACGGACTGAACACGGATCAGGAGAAAAGCCAGAAAGAAATTTTGTTTGAAAGTTCCTTGGTTGGCCGTTGAGTTTGAATTCCTCTTGGCCCTGCCTCTTTTACCTTTGCCCCAATCCGTGTTCCATCCGTGGCAAAAAAGCGTTTCTCATTTCTTCTTCAACGTCGTCAGGTACTCGATCAAATCCGTCATCTCTTCGAGGCTGAGCGTCTTGGCGAGGTCGGCGGGCATCAGGGAGATCGGGAGTTTTTTCTTCTCTTCGATCGACGACTTCTTGAAGGGGCGGACGATGGCGTCGGCTCCTTTGAGGCTCAACGTTTCGGCGTCTTCGCTGATGAGGATACCGTTGGCGGTCGTGCCGTTATCGAGCACCACGACCCAGTTTTCGTAGTTGTGACTGATGCCGGCGCTCGGGAAGAGGATCGATTCCCACATCGCTTGGCGGCTGAGCTTCGTGCCGATCTCGGAGAGATTCGGGCCGACCTCTTTGCCTTGGTTGTTGACGATGTGACACGTGCTGCACTTCGCGGTCGTGGCGGCGGCGAAGAGTTTGGCTCCATTGCCCGCGTTCCCTTTGAGGTTGGCGAGTTGGCTCAGCGGCGGAAGCGGTTTGGCATCTTTGCCGGCGGGGGCGGGGAAGAGTTGGGAGACCGTTTTTCGTTGGTCATCGGTGAGCGGCGCGGTTTGCAGCGCGGCAGCGAGGGCCGGAGTGAACGATTCGTCGAAGGCTCGTTTTTCCGCCAGGATCAGAACGGCCACGGCACCGGCTTTGGTGCGAGTGGCCCCCTTGATGGCTTGTCGTCGCGTGTCCGGCGGGTAGTACTGATTTTCGACGACGGGTCCCAACACCTCGGCCGCGGCGGCGTCGCCACAGTTGCTCAGCGCGGTGACGAGTGCGAGCGTTGCCTTCGCGAGTTCGGGGCGATCGTGGGGCGGCTTTGGCGGCCCCGCGTCCGACCAGGAAACGAATTTGAGGTTCTCGCTGATGAGCTTTTTCTGATTCTTGGCGAGCAGCACGCGGACAGCGTCGATGCCGATTTGGTCATCGGGCTGGGAGGCCGCGAGGGCGAGCAGATCGGGGTAGCGGTCGGTGACGTTGAACTTCTCGACCAGCGTGACGAACTGCGGCTGGCCTTTCAGGCCGTCGAGCACTCGGTTCAGAGCCGTCTTGTGTTCGGGATTCTTGGCGACATCAAACCCTTTCAGTCGGCTGATCGCTTCGGTGTTGATGAATTTCGTTTTCGCCGGATCGCCGAAGTCCCCGAACGCCAACTGCACCAAAGCCTCTTGCTTCTTAGGGCTGTCCGCTTGGAAGTCGAACGCGCGGAGGTAGCGCGGTGAGTCGTCGGCAGTGACCGCTTTCTCTTGGAGAATTGATACCAGTCCCGAAGGAGTTTCTTTCGCGCGAGAACGCCAAATGATGTCGCGCAGAACGGCCATTTGTGTCGATGTGGGATCGTCTCGTTTAACACCCAAATTATGAATTCCAAAGAAATTGAGGCAGGCATCCCAATCATTGCCCGCGCCGATGCCGAGGGCTTCGAGATACCAACGGTCCTTGCCGTCGTGCTGCACCGCGAGCTTCGCCCAGAGTTCGGCTTTCTTCGGCGACTTCATGTGTCGCAACGAGAGGACGCACTCTCGGCGGATTTGTGGCGAGGGAGCTTTCGCAGCGTGCTCCAAACAACTCACCAAGAACTCTTCGTTTCCAAATTCACGAGCAGCTCGTATTGCGGCCAATCGAACGTCTTCGGCTTTGTCCGCCAGACCGATGATTACGAAATTCTGCGCGAGTTCTTTGTCGGTGAGCTTCGACAAAATCCAAAGAGCACGCGCGCGATGTCGCGGATTCGGGTCCAACCTGCCCTCAATGTGGAACATGGCCTCCAGCGCATCGAGCCTCGACTTCTTCCCCATCTCGTGCAGCGCGGTCCAAGCCACATACCTCGTGGCTTCGTTGGGACTCTTCAGCGCGGCGATCGCGCCCTCGACGGTGCTGACATCGACCTTCGGGAATTTGTACGGCGTCTTCGGCGGAGCGACTCGGAAGAGGCGGCCTTTGTCGGCGTCCCCCATGCGGTGGCCTCCCACGCCGGGGTCGTACCAGTCGGCCACGAGCAGCGAACCGTCCGGAGCCACACACACGTCGCTCGGCCGGAACCAGTTGTC
>JAYUFI010000492.1:0-1933 GCA_043738805.1 Planctomycetaceae bacterium
GCTAACGCTTCGGGTGACTTCGCGCAGAAAGCCAATCGGAGGATGTGTAGCCAGTATCCGTCTCTTCCGTGCTGTCCATGTCCCATCAACCCGCTTCTAAACCGGTCGCAAAATCTCAGCCGAGCAGAGTTCGTTCGCGCATAAGTCAGACAAACCTCGTTCGGCGATCAAGATCGCGAACGTCGCATGGACGCGGCGGCAGGCTCGCGCGAGTTCTTGTTGCAGCGTGAGCAATCGCGCGGAGTATTCGGTGATCGTTTTCTCGACGATCTGCAAGTTCGCCTCTTCTTGAGTTTCCAAGTCGAGCAACTTGCGACCCCCCAACACCGTCGGTCGAGCTTCCCAAGCGTTGAGCACTTGCAGCACCCACAACACGCTCGCGTCACCGGCGAGGTGTCGCAGCAGCGCATCAGGATCGTGTGGAAACAAGAAGTCGCTGATGACGACTCGCACGGTCTGACGCTTCAACGGCACGGCTCGCTCATCGAGTGCCTCTCGCAACGTCCGTTTTCCAACAAACGGAAACGAGTCAAGCCGATCGAGTGATTCCAGCGGCAACGGTTCGAGCGGTGTGTTATCGGTGATCGGAATGAGCGCCGGTCGGCCGCCGAGATTTCCGCCGAGTAACGTCAGCATGGTCGCCAACTGACGCGCCACTGTCGCCTTGATCGGATCACGTTCAGATTCCAAGCCGGAAACTTCTCGCGTCGGATCGCTCGATGTCATCGAACAACTGGCATCGAGCAAAATCTCCATGCGCGGACTGATCTCTTCGCGATAGAGCCGCACCATCAAGGCATCCGACCGAGCGTAGGCCGCCCAATCGAGATGTCGAATGTCATCGCCGGGGTGATATTGCCGATGCTCCTGAAATTCGAGCGAACTGCCTGTCCCGCGTCCCAACAGTTCTCCCGACCGTCCCGACACGGGCATTCTCGGCAACCCCAACTGATACCGTGCGATCGCTTGTTGAACTTCAGGATCAAATCTCATGCGGCGCGAACCCCGTTAGCAGTGAGGCGCTCTTTCGGTCAGGCTCCGGTTGCTTCAAGTGACGCAGCGGCTTCGTCATTGAACTCCGGAGTAGACACTCTTCGCGGTTGCTGCATGACCTCGCGAATTCCCACAAACATCGGCCCAAGATTAAACAACAGGCCGAGCAAAGCCGCGATCGACAGCAACGTGATTTCCGTCGTCACGGATTGAGCCGCAGCCATTCCTCCGGAACTGAACTGTCCGTTTCCAGCAACAGCGTTCAATGTCTCAAATGGATTGGTAACTCGCAGGATCACGAATTGATCCAGTTCTCCTTGTTTCACACCAAACATCATTGGCAGGTAAGGAACAATCAAACCGACCAAGAACAAGATGAGGATGATGACGCGAACGTGCATCGGACGAACCTCCGCCGAAAGCCTGCGGAGCCCTCGACCCATTGCGGTTCCTAAACCCAAGTAAGTGATCACGTACAACATCAAGGTCAGCAGCCACGGTCCTTCCCAACTGCCGAAAGATTTTCCTAACAGGTCGATCCCGAACAACGCGGTTGCGAACACCGGAACCAACCCAAGATGCAGCAAGACATACAAGAACCCGCGATGACCTCCCGGCAAGAACGGAATCGACAACAACCGCAGCAGAGTCGAATTCGGAATCCCTCGGCGCACTCGGCGTGAGACAAAATCAATCTCCGTCGCAGCGAAAAAACCGATCATCGCGCTGTGCAGAATCGCGAACGACGCGAAGTACACACCGTCACGAGCCGAAATGCTGCCTCTGGCCGATCCCAACAGCCAAATCACCACTGAAAACGACAGCCAATACAGCACAAACTGCAACGAACAGGCGAGCCGAATTCCGGTGCTGCGGTTGTCTGACTCAAACGTCAAATGAGCAACGGCGATCTGCTGAAACAAAAAAAAGAACGAGAGCG
>JAYUFI010000493.1:0-1933 GCA_043738805.1 Planctomycetaceae bacterium
ACCGCCTGCGTGTCGGTCGCGACTCTGGATGTGGTGGTCGGCGGTGAGTCCGGCGGTTCCGCAGTGCGGTGCGGAAGAGCCGCGAGTATTCGCTGTCGGACTTCTTCCAATGCCGCGAGCACGATTTCGAGTTGGCCTTCGGCAATCCCCTCGAACGCCGTCTGCAACTCGTGTGCGAACGATTCCAAGTCATCGAACGACAGCGACGATTGATCTTGCTGACTCTGAGGAATCGGACAGCGTGTGACCTTCAAGCGTTCGGCCCAATCGTCCGCGAGTGGATCGCGGGCCATTCGCTTGAGAATCACAAGCTCCTGCGGCTGATGCGGCATCCCGTTCTGTAGGAGCCATGCGAAGTCGATCCTGAACTCATCCGCGACATCACGCGCGACACGGATTTCATCCGTGAGTCGATTCACGGCATCCGTCAGTGGCTCCAACCAATCGGATCGACGTGACTCTTGAGCCGGTGATCTCGCGGATTTAGCCATGTACGGTGACGGAGAGAAGGAATTGAGAGTGCCGCAAAAACGCCGGGCCGTCAAAGTGAAACTGCCCCATCGACGACACTTGATTGCCCACCTTTACCAATTGATCCACAGCGATTCGGTGCGACGCTGTTTGCGTTTGTTTTGGCCTGCGTTGTTCGGCATCTCGAAGTCGAACCGACGCCAGTCGCGCAGCCACCGGTCATATTCCGGGCAGCGATAACCGCTGATGGCTGCCGGGCCGGAATGTGCCCGCAGGGCTGCAACCAACCAGAAGTGTTGCAGCGGTGTCATTTCATGTGGCCCGTAGGCAGTCTTGGCCGAGCGAGTCTGCGGCATATACGGTGGGTCAGCGTAAACCAATCTGTGGATTTTTTTACGGCTCTCCCAAACGGTCCACCAACACGGATCGTTGGTGACTTCCACGCCCTTAGCGCGAGCGATGATTCGCGGGAGTTCTGATTGCCGAAACGTCTCCCAAGCATTCTCGTCTCCCGGCCGCCCGCCACGAAGTCTCTCCGACCACGCGAAGGACTTGCCCAAGCCGCCGCGGGAGAAACGACAACGGACCAAGAAGCTCGTGGCACGATCCAGCATCGTCTCACCGACTGCTTGGTTCGCTTGTTCAAAGTTGCTTTGGCAATACGCGATCGTGGAAAGCCGTTGGGCCAATTCCGACGCGGAGCGTTCGTCCGAAAGCACACTCCAAAGAGCCACCACATCTGGATTGATGTCGCCAAGAATCTCACGTTGACTGCGCGGCATGGCGAGAAACACGGACGCTCCGAACGCGCACGGCTCCAGATATTCGCTGATCCGTTCACGGACATCGAGCAGAATCGGAACGATTTGCCGCGCGAGGTAATACTTGCCGCCGTGAGCTTTGACCGGCGGACGCAACCGATGAATCGCTGTGTGAGCCTGCACACAGCCCGTGGATGTCGCCGTGGTGGGCTCATCCGTAAAGCCAAGCAATCTCTGCATCGCCGGTCGGACTTGGGACGCGAACTGGCGCGTGACAGACGACTCCACCGATTGCCGCTCGTTGAGGTCGGTCGGAGACAACGCGGGGCCGGAGATGTTCGTGGGGTTCTCGAACAGAGGCACAGGAACCGATGTTAGTCGAAAGCATCAATCGGCGCGAGTTGTCAGCCGCTCAGCAAAGGCCCCCTTCCGAAGAAGAGGGCCGGTCGTCAGGCGGTCCTGCCTGACATTTGATGGACGTTCCGATCACTCGGACGTGCGTAGAAAACCTTTTGGAGTCGGTCTCGGTAACGCTGCCGATATTGCTCTTTCAAGGCTGCGTCTTCGACCCCGAAGCCGATCACCGAACCGTCCTTCATGAGCCACACTTCGGTGACCAGCGTGTTGCTGAGAAGGCAGAACACCGCGAGCGAGGAAACAAACTCATTGGGGAGCAGGAACGAGCCAACATGCGGATCGTT
>JAYUFI010000494.1:0-13641 GCA_043738805.1 Planctomycetaceae bacterium
CCTGTGGAGCGACCGGCTCGTCACGCGGAGCGATGACGGCTACGTATTTGCGGCTTCGTCACATCATCATTTTTGCAAATACAGCTTCACGTTACGCGACGCTCGACCGCCGGCGACGATGTCCAACTTGCCGTCGCCGTTGAGGTCAGCGCAGATCAAGTCTTCGGTGGCAATGCCGCCATCGTCGATCGTGTGCTTGGTCCATTTGGTTCCGGTCGCATCATCCGCTTTGTAGATGAATACGCCGGGACCTTTGATCGGGCCGGGACCGGGATCGCTGAAGCCGAGCACGATTTCATCGCCGCCATCGCCGTCGATATCACAGGTCCACAAGGCGTGACCACGATTGAGCGTGTCGTCGATCACGAATCGAGGCCACAGGCCGACGGCTGTCCCGTCCGACTTCGGATCAATGTAAACCGCACACGCTTGGCCGTGCATCGGTTCCACGGTGACGATGAATCGCGAGCCGTTCTTCAGCTTGCCGACTTTGATCTCACCCGCCCCTTGGGCTTCTGGTTTGTCGCCACTCGCACCGTTGCCGAGCTTTGTTGTCTTCCAATGCGCGGCGCCATTTTGAATTCCACCGGGAGTGATGAGATGCACGCCCTCTTGGCTCGACGTGACGGTGTCGTCGATGCCGTTGCCGAACCAACTGAGATGCCAGTGGTTGTGCATCCGATTCAGCGAAGCGTTGAGCACGTTGCTCGGCCACGGATCAGTCTTGGGATTCGACGGAATCGAGAATGCCAAGAGCCGCACGCCCTCTCCCTGAGTTTTATTGAGCGGCGAAACGACTAATTGCGGACGATTGCTGCCGGAAAAATTTGCGAACCGCATCCGGTGGGTCCACGGCTCCTGTCCGATGAGATGTACATGCCACTTCTCATCGAACGTCTTTCCGCGCGATAGCCACACAATCTGTCCGATGTTCTTGTTGAGCCAACCGGCTCCCAACGCGAAGTCGATCTGGCCGTCGCCGTCGATGTCCAGTGGCGCGATGCAGACGTTATCGCGTTCCGTTTGATCTTCGATGATGACTCGCTTCTTCCAGTCCGGCGCTTGATACCACAGCACGCGATTTTCGGTGACTGCGATGATGTCTTGCTTCCCGTCACCATCCACATCTGCCAGCGTCACGGCGTAACAAACTTTGCCAACATCCGGATCAAGTGTCTGGACCTCAAACTTCGGGAACTCGGCACCAGAGGCATTGACCGCTGCGAATCCGCACACAGCGAAAGCCACATTTGAGAAAAAATTCCGCATCACGATTTGCTCCTCCCGATGAAAACAGAGTCAGCAATCACAGACTCCGAGAGGGAGCAGACAATGACGATTCAATCCGGGCAACGCAAATCCGCTTTGAACCTGTCTAAGAACGGACCAGCGTTTTGTAGGACGGACACTCTTGTCCGTCGATTGAACTTCGACGAGCAAGAGTGCCTGTCCTACGAACTTGTTCTTAGACCGTTCATGAGTGACGTCACGCGGCTTTTGAAATTGGATCAGCCGTCGGCAATTTCGGGCGCTGCAAGAATCGCTCTTCGCCCAACAGCACGACCGCGACAGTCCGAACGACGATCCACGCATCGAGGATCAGACTCAAGCGATCGACGTACTCGGCGTCGTACTGCCAACGTTCTGCCCAAGTCAGATGAATGTTACCGCGAACCTGGGACAGTCCCGTCATTCCTGGCCGAACTTCCAGACGTCGCCGTGCCAATTCCGTATATTCATTCCATTGAGTCGGCAATGCCGGACGCGGTCCGACCAACGACATATCGCCGAACACGATGTTGAGGAGCTGTGGCAGTTCATCCAGTTTGAATCGCCGCAACCAATATCCGACAGACGTCACTTCGTCCGTCTTACCAAAGACTTCTTGATGAGCCGTCCGCAGCCGGTCGGTCATCGTCCGAAATTTCAGCGCGGAAAAAGTCGTTCCCTGATATCCAAGCCGTTCTTGCACAAAGAAGACTGGCCCGCAAGACGTCAGCTTGATCAACGCGGCAATGACTGCGAACAACGGCGACAACAAGGCTGCAATGGAAACCGACACACTAAAGTCAAGCAGCCGCTTGCCGAAGGCGCGATAAGGTTGTCGAAGAGATTGCCAACGAGACGAAGTCATGGTCACTTTCCTATTGTTGCATTTCTCAATAGTCATTCTTTGGATTAAGTCTGCCCAATTTGTTTGACAATCTCCGTGTCCTCTGTACCTCTGTGTTGAACTCTTGAAACACAAAGAACACGGAAAGCGGAAGCAGCTTAAGCCGCTTTCGCCTCACGTTCGGTTTGCACTTGAGATATCAACAGACGTTTCTTTCCGAGCAGCGTTCGATAGTTATCGACCAACGCCTGCCAAATGTCTTCACGTCGAAAATCGCGAGCCGCTCGGCGGCGGCCCGCTTCGCCATGTTGTTTCCGAACGAACGGCTCGCGCAGATAGCGACCCATCGCATTTGACAATCCGGTGACATCGCCGATTTCCACCAGCGCGCCTGTCGAACCATCAATCACCGCGTCAATCGTTCCGGTCGCTTTGAAACCAACCACTGGCAATCCGGCGGAAGCGGCTTCGAGCAAGACGTTCGGAAAGCCTTCGCGGTACGACGGAAAGGCGAGCAAATCAAACAGGCCGTAATACAACGCGACCTCTTTGATCGAGCCAGTCAGCGTCACGTTTGGATGCGCTTTCAGACGGCTCAGCAATTCTGCTGGCAGCGGATCGCCTTGCTCGGCCTCGCCAACGAGCAGCAAGCGAGCATCCGAAAACTCAGGCAGTAATCGTTCAAACGCAGCAAACAGTTCGGGGATTCCTTTGTCGCGCGTCATCCGTCCGACGAACCCGATCACCAGTGAGTCGATCGGGATCTCCCACTTCGCACGCAGTTCGCGAATCTGCGACCACTGCGCCTCGTTGAATTGAAATCGTTCGACGCTGACGCCGTTCGATGAGCCGTGTCGCAACACAGTTGTCTTGTTGGACGACGACAGTCCGCGAGCCACATAGGCATCGCGCAAACTGTGACTGACAGCGATGACCCGATGAGCACACGCCGCCGCGAGTCGCTCAGTCCAATTTAACAAATGCCCCTTCCAGCCGGTCGCCGTTTCCAAACGCAGACCGCGAAGCGTGTAGATGCGGACGGGAACTCGACACAACCATGCCGCCAAATTTCCCAACAAGCCGGCTTTCGGAGTCCCCGCATTCACAATCTGCGGTTTCAGTTTTCGCAGCGCGACGCAGAGTCGCCACAACGCTTTCAAATCGCACCACGGCGAGATTTCTCGCTCCATCTCAATCGCGATAACGCTGACCCCCTCACGCTCCGCAACCGCCGACAACGACTCATGCGGCGAGGCAATGAGCGTCACGTCAAAACCTTGCTCGCGCAGAAAGGCCAGTTGCCCGCGCATCAAAAACTCGGCACTCATCGCGTGTGTCGTGATGTAACAAAGCCGCGTTCGCTCTTCGGTCGCTCGTTGCATCTCATCTTTCCGACATCGGTATCGCCGCAGGCGATCTTGTTTTTCAAGATTGTGGCGCAACGCTCCGTGTCGCGATTCACGATGCAGAGCGTCGTGCCACAATGCGGCTTCGCCGCGTGACTTCTCACTTCGCCGTGTATCCGCCATCGACAACCAGTGTTGTTCCGGTGATCCAACGACCGGTCTCGGCCATCAGGAACGCGATCGCGTTCGCGACGTCGAGCGTCGAACCAAAACCGAGCGGATGAGCGGCTTTCAAAATCTCGTACTGCTCGACCGGCATTTTGTGAGCGACCGATTCGGTCATTTCTGATCGGACATGTCCCGGCGAGACGCAGTTCACTCGAATTTCTTCCGGTGCGTATTCCAGCGCGAGTGATCGGCAAAAGCCGTCGAGCGCTCCTTTGCTCGCCGAGTAAATCGACAGCGCCGGCAAGCCCACCAAGCCCATGATCGACGAAACAAACACGATCGACGACGGCTTGTGACACACGCCGCGCTGTCGAAAGCTTTTCGCCAATTGCACTGCCGCCAGAAAATTGATTCGCAGCACTTCTTCGATGTTTTCAGGAGTTGTGACACGCAACGGTCGAGTCAGTTGCATCCCGGCACAATGCACGAAGCCGTGTAGTCCACCCTCTTCGGTGCCGACACGCTTCATCCAATCATTGATCGCATTGGTCTGACTCAGATCAAACGGCTCGACTCGACACGGTGCTCCGTCGAGTTTGCCAACTGTCGCATTGAGCTGCTGACGATTGCGACCAACGAGAATCACCTTCGCACCGAGTTGACTCAGCAACACGCAGGTTTCGCGACCGATTCCCGAAGAGGCTCCCGTCACCATCAGCGTGCAACCGGTCAACGACATCGGATTCAGCATCATGCGGCCCTCCGACTCGCGTGGTCCGCTTCAGTTTCGACAGCGGCGGTTGTGATCGCTGACGGAACCTCAGAGTCACGATTCGCCGAGCCAACACGCAGCACCTCAGCACACGCCAGCGGCCCGCAAGTCAGCGTCGCTCCCGCCCACGAGAAGCCGACGCCAAAACCGAGCAGCATCAACTTCTGCGTGGACGTCGTTAATGAATCACTCAAGCACGCAGCCATCGTCACGGGAATCGAAGCACAACTTGTGTTGCCGAACTTTCGCAAGCTGAGCGGCATCTTTTCTTTCGGCAGCTTCAAGCGTTTGCCGAGATGATTCAGCATGAATGTGTTGGCCTGATGCATCACGACCGAATCGACCTCAGCGAGTGACCAACCCGCTTGTTGCAACGTCTGCTGAGCCAGCGCCGGAACTTCCTTCAGCGTGAAGGAAAACACTTCCGGGCCGTTCATCGAAATCTCTGCGTCACTCCGGATGCCGCCGTCGGCTCGCGCGGTTCGTTGCCGAGTCTGTTCGCTGTGCGGCTGACGTGACTCGCCCGCTGGCACGATGAGATGCGGTGCTCCCCGTCCATCGGTTCCCAATACGAAATTCATTTCGGCAGCAGTCGGGTCGAACTCGATCGCCGTCGCCGTTCCCGAATCTCCGAACAAGTGCGCCGTCGCCGAATCTTGCGATGAGACTTTCCGGGACAAAGTATCGCCGACCAACAGCAGTCCCCGTTTCATCTGCCCGGCGGAGATCAACTGCGATACAAGCCACAGTCCATACGGAAAACCGGAGCAGCCCAAGCTCACATCGAATGCCGCGCAGCCGGTACTCAGCCCCAATCGTTCTTGCAAAACACACGCGGTCGCGGGCAATGCGTAATCCGGCGTCTGCGACAAGAAGACCAGTACCTCAATCGAGTCACGTTCCCAACCAGTTCGCTGCAACAGTCGCTCCGCCGCCGCTGCGCAGAGGTCGGATGCACAAACTTCACGCGGTGCAGTCGGACGCTGTTCAATGCCCAGGCTCGCGCTGATTTTCTGAATCGCCTCAAAATCCGCCGCCCCAGCGAATTGTTCCACCGCTGTGGTTTGTTCGGGAACCGCGACCGTCAGCCCAGCAATCCGAGCATTCGAGACACGAAACGTCGCCATATTGATCCTTCAACCTTAAAGACAAACATCCTGCTTGCTCAGCAATCCATTGTGAGACAGGGCGGAGAAGACTTCGATTCAAACCCCACCGAGGCAGGCTTTCGTGGGGTTTGTGACTTTTTTTCTTGTGCGAGTGCCGCACTTTGTCAATGACCTATCACGGGAACTGGAGTCCGCTGCAATTTAGTCCGGGTTTCCGTGTCTTCCGTGCGATCCATGCCCAATATCTTGGAACTGACCGAGAACTGGACACGGATCGCACGGAAGACACGGAAACGAACAAAGATTGACCGTTCATAAAACTCTCCGGTGAATCATCACTTCCAAACTGCGACACTAGGCTCTGTCCCGCAAATGGTAGAGTTCTCGTAGGACGGGCACTCTTACCCGTCATTTCTACGGTGATTCGACGGGCAGGAGTGCCCGTCCTACGGATTTACGGGATAGAGCCTAGGGGTATCGCGGCGGGTTGTATCGAAACCCGCGAAAAGCCAGCAACAGGATTTCTGCGATCACAGCAATTGTCGTTGAGCCATGCGTTGGAAGTGGCCATCAACAGCCATCAGTTCGTCGAACGTGCCGCATTGGACCACTCGACCTTGAGCGATCACGTAGATGCGATCGGCGTCGCGGATTGTGCTCAGACGATGGGCGATGACGAGTCGCGTGACGTTGCGGCGACGCAGGCTGTTCGTAACGTGTGCTTGAGTCCGATTGTCGAGCGCGCTCGTCGCCTCGTCGAAGAGCAGTATCTTCGGATTGCCGGCCAGCGCGCGAGCGATCAGCAGACGTTGTCGTTGTCCGCCGGAGAACGTCGTCGCCCCTTCGTTGAGCGCCGTGTGCAGCCCCATCGGCAACGCTTTGACTTCTTGTTCGAGCCCCGCGTCACGCACCGCTTGCCAGGCTTCGGCGAATGTCAGATCGCGACCGAGGGCGATGTTCTCATAGACCGTGCCGTTGTTGATTTGACCGTTCGGAAACACAACTCCGATTTGTCGTCGCACAGCGGTCGCGTCAATCCCGGCCAGTTCTTGGTTGTCGAAATAGATCGAACCCGCTTCCGGTGTTTCAAAGCCGAACAGCAATCGCAACAGCGTTGACTTGCCGCTCCCCGATGGGCCGACGACCGCGATGAACTCACCGGGACGAGCCTCGATATTCACGTTGCTGAGAATCAGCGGGCCATCCGAGCGATACCGGAATGACACGCCGCGTATCGCGAAATCACCAAACAACTCACCGGGGTCCGTCTTCGACACGTCGCTTTCCAACGGCTCGGCCAGCAGTGGTTCCACGAGTTCTCGCTTCGCCCATTGATCCAAAACGTTGACGGCAGTTTCGCTGAGTGACTTCGATTCCGACAACGCGAACTTGAACGCCGCATGAAATACGAGGAACTTGCCGATGCTCATCGAAGCCAGTCCGCTGCTGATTTCTACTGATGTTCCCAGGACGTCAGCCGCCTCATGAAACAACGCCAGCAACGCCAAGGTACTGATCGAAACGTTGAGAATACGGAGTCGATCTTGATGCCGCTGCATCTCCGAAACCAACCGCATCTGCTCGGTATAGCGCCGCGCCCAATGATTGAACGCACGCTGCTCCGCCTGCGAGACTCGCAGCTTCGACACGCCACCGACCATCTGCACCGCGAAGCCAAAGAGTTCGCTTTCACGCTGGCTGACTTTCGCGGCCAGCTTGCGAATGTGGCGACCGATTCGCAGCGAGGCCAGCATGGTGAATGCGATCGCCGTCAGCGGAATCCACGCCAGCGAGTTCCTGAGAAAGTACGGCAACATGCTGACCAACGTAGCCGTCGAGCCCAAGATTCCCCACAACGCGTTCGCACCGATGTCAGCGCTCAATTCCGTGACGGTCATCACCCGGTGAGTCAGATCGCCTGCCGAATACTTCGCCAGAAATCGTTGCGGCAACCGGAGCACTCGATCGAGCACCGCCATCTGCGCGTCCGTCGAAATTCCCGCCTGCATACGCACCACAAACAATCGCTGACACAACGAGAACGCCGATTGCCCCAGCGCCACGATCGTCAACACGACCGCCATGATCGCCAACACATCCACCTTCGCGTTTGGAATGATGTCGTTCACGATCGGCTTGGTCTGACTGGGGCCGACCCAAATAATTACGAGCAGTCCGAACCATAGACAGAACAGCGCGAACAAGTCTCGGCGGTATCGTGACAACGAAAATCGCAGCAAGCTCGCAAACGAATGTTCGCGACTTTCGGGTAACGGACGAATGACGCTGACCGCGTGCGGCAGCAATCGCGATTCGACTTCGTCATTGACTGGCTCGCTCGTTCCCGCCGTCGGGTCGAGCAATTCATAACGATCCGCTCGCCACAGCAACGTGACCGGACGATGTTCTTGAGCCAGCGTACCGATCAACGGGCCGCTGTCGGATCGAAACCAATTTTTGGTCAACAACACCACGCGAGTCCGCACGTGCGACGCACGCATGATGTCGGCCAGCGTGTCGTTGTTCGCCGACTCGTCTCCTTGATCAAACTCATTCACTGCGGTGGTGCGCTGTTTTTTCCCAGATTGAGCCGCTTGAAAGGTGCAGCCGATCTCTTGCCCGATCACCGACAGCACCGACCACAACGGCGAGACTCCTCGCGAAGTCGTGACGTCACGATTCCATGCGTGGCTCAATTCATCGAACGCCCCGACAGTCTCTTTGGCAACGAGCTCATCACGCATTCGGAGTCGTCTCGCTTGGGCGTCAACCGCTCGCGCGTCCGCCTCGGCCAGATGTTCGAGCAGTTGATCGCGTAACTGCCGCACGCCGCTGAGTACTTCAGACAGATGCGTCACGCGGTCGCTAACAGATTGTTTAACCGCCACGCCAGCGGCGTGCGTGCGTGCGTCCAACGACTCCGCACGCACGCCGCTGGCGTGGCGGTTAAACATCTCGTCCGCTTCCGGGGAGACTGCCACCGCCTCGAATTGCAGCTTGCTCGGCTCGCGTGCTTCCAGCCACAAACGGCGATCAACAATCAGCGGAGTTGTCTCCGGCGTCAGTGCGCGTGAGCCTCCCATCAACGTCACGCGACCGTTGAAAACTCTGACTAGCGCGAGTCCCGGAACATCACCACTCGCCCGCTCGCCAGCCGAGATCGCGACCGGCTTGCTTGGCTTGACCGAGACCGGCTGCCGCGACAGATCGCTCTTCCAACAGCCAGACAGCCGCCGCACCAAATCGCCGATCGGAGCCAGCGGATCAGCGAACCGCATCACTAATTCGGACGGAGCGATCTCCACGATCGTCGCTTCCGCCAGCGCGACCGCCAGCAATGTTTGATTCGCAGCGACGCCACCCAGCAACAATTCCCCCGCCCGCGCCTCCCACAAAAACCGCCGAGGCCCCAGCGACCGCCGCTCATCCAACGTCGCACAAAACACGGAAACGCATCCCGACTCAACAACCCACACGGAGTCCGTTCCATCCAACACTTTGGTCGCGTTGGGGCGCAGGATGATCGGGGATGTTTGCGGTGATGAAGTCATGGTTTCAATGGCGTCGGGAAGCGATTAGTTGTCGGCTGCTCTTTGTCAGTTGCTTTCTCTACTGACCACGGACTCCCTCAATCGCTTTCCACCAGCCGCGCATACACGCCTCCCGCTTTCCAAAGTTCCTCGTGAGTTCCGCGTTCGACCACGTGGCCTCGTTCGAGCACGATGATTTCATCGCAGTCGCGAACGGTGCTCAGCCGGTGAGCGATCACGAGGCACGAGCAACCGCGACGACGCAAATTCGTGACGACGACTTGTTCGGTTTCGGCATCGAGCACGCTCGTCGCTTCGTCGAGCACCAGCAGACGCGGATCAGCCGCCAACGCGCGAGCGATCTCGACCCGCTGACGTTGCCCGCTGCTCAAATTGCGGCCACCTTCGGAGAGGCGACCTTCTAGGCCACCAGTCAACGAGGCCAGCACGTCGTCGAAATCCGCATCGTGAACCGCCTCCGTCAGCGTCTCATCCGGAATCGTTCTGTCCCACAAGCAGAGGTTGTCGCGAACGGTCCCTTCAAAAATCGTGATCTCTTGCTCGACCAGCGAGAGCGAGGTCGCGAACACCGACGCTGACACCTCTTCACGCGGTCGCCCATCGAACAGAATCTCACCCGACCACGGCTCGTAGAGTCCACAGACCAAGCGAGCGACCGTCGATTTTCCAGAACCACTCGTTCCGACCAACGCGACTCGTTCGCCCGGCTTGATCTCCAACGTCAGGTTCTCAATCACCGGCGGACTCAGTTTGCTGTAACCGAACGTCACGTTCCGCAGTTCCAAGCGACCGGTCAAACGAATCAAGGCCGTTGAATTGTAGGACGGGTACTCTTGCCCGTCTTTCTCCATGACTCGACCTCTCTCCGAATCGCGACGGGCAGGAGTGCTCGTCCTACTGATTTGCGAATCGGCGGCTAGTGTCCTGACCGCGTCGTACACCGCGTTCTGAGTCACCGGATATTCCAACACATCATCCAATCGCTGCAATTGCCCGCGCAACTTTTGCAACGTCGGCCCCAATCGAGCGAACGATTCGAGCGGTTGCAAAAACGCCGACATCAACGCTTGAAACGCGACCAACATACCGATCGTCATGCGACCTTGAATCACTTCGTAACCGCCGAACAGAAAGATCAACGTCGTTGCGATCGAACTGAGCAACCCCGGCAAGATGCCGAGTGCGTGCATCGACAATTCCGTTTGCTGCCGAGCTTCGCTCGCCTTCGCGAGCTTGGCTGACCACTTCGCAAAGAAGACATCGTCGCCCGATGACTTCAAAGTCTCGATTGATTGCAGTCCGGCGAGCGTCGCTCCCATCAGCTTGCTGTTCTCGCGTCCCAAGCGTGAGTCCGCCGCCTCGCGCTTGTGTACCATCCAACGAAACAAGAGCAACGTCGAGGTGGCCGCGACGACACCGAGCAACGTCAACGGAATGCTGTAAGACAACATCACGCCCGCAAACAAAATCATGCCGAGCAAATCGAGCAACGGCTTCGCGACTCGTATCGCAATCGACTCCGCCACTTTGTCGTTCAAGTCCAAGCGACTGGCGATCTCACCCGGAAAGCGTTGCGTGTAATACTTCACCGGAAGCTGTAACAACCGCTGCATGAATTGCGACTTCAGCCGGACCGCCAAGTTGATTCGCAACCGCCGTAAACAGGCCGCTTGCATGGCCGTCAAGACGCTCTGCAAAACCAACACCATCGCCATACCCACGACCAACGGACGCAACCAACTCTTGCGGCCTTCAATCACGACCGTGTCGAAATAAATCTGAATGACACTCGGCAACACCAAGCCCGGCAGAGTGAGCAACAAGCTCAGCAAAACGCAGAACAACAGCGTCGAGCGATTACCGCGCAGCCGTTGAAACAAGCCGCCCCAGGCACTCGGTCGTTGACCACCCGGTTGAAAGTTTGGACCGCGTTCGACCGCGAAGACGATCCCCGTGTAACCCGCATCGAACTCATGACGAGCGATCGTGCGATGCCCTGACGCCGGATCGTTGACGTGAACTCCTTCGCTGCTGAAGCCCTCGACAACCAAGTATTCCGAGAACTGCCAGAAGACGATCATCGGTAGCGGCAACGTCGCGAGTTTGTCGGACGGCTTGCTGAAGGCTTTGCACAACAGCCCGTAATTGCGAGCCGCTTTGACGACGTTCGACGCCTTCGTCCCGTCCTTCGACACACCGCAATCTTCTCGCAACAATGGCAGCGAGACATATCGCCCGAAGTATTCCAACACAATCTTCAACGCGGCAGCACCGCACTCGACTGGTTCGAGTTGCAGCACCAGCGGCGTGTGGATGGGCTTTGTTGTGGAAGGCAAGGTCATCGCTTTGCTTCAAAGTTTGGGTTGGCTGTCGTCTTTCTCGCCAAACAGCCACGTGCGTAAAAATGGCAGCACAAACGTAATCGGTCGGCGTTCCTCGACCGTCGCGCGAACGATCGTGGTGGTCCCGGCAGAAAACTTCAGTTCGGGGCCGTGTCCGGTCCAACGGTAGCCGCTGAAGGTGGTCGCCTCTTTATCCAAAGTCATCTCGACTTCGATTGCTCCACTTTTTTGCAACAGCGCGTCGGCGATCTGCGAGTTGCCGATCATGTTGGCCGCCGCTTCGTGCGTGATCGGGAAGGATGAGATGCGCGACACGGTCCCCAGGATGCTGCCGTAGCGTTCGCGTTCGACGGTTGCCGGTGTGATGTAAACGGAATTGCCCACCGACAACCGCTTGCCATCTTTGACGCTGAAGTACGTCAGGTTTTTGAGTTCCGCGTCTTTGCTGTCGATCGCAATAACGGCGATCTTCGCACCGCTTTTGACTTCGGCTCCCGAAGGGACGCTCAGTGACAAGATGCGTCCGGCGTGCAACGAGGTCACTTGGCTCTTGAGTTCCAAGTCGTATTTCACGTCTTCGAGTTTTTCGTCCACATCGCGCAATTCGCTTTCGCGAGTGATGCGATTCGTCAGCAATTCTTGAACGAGTTTCGTCTCTTGCAGATCAAGGTCCAACTTTTGGAGTTCGAGGTCAGTCATTCGTCCGGAGAACTCTTTGTCCTTCCGCTTCCCTTCGAGGTCTTGCATTTCCAGTTGTTTGATTTGCACTTGAATGTCGATCAGCTTGGTCTCGCTATCCATGAAGCTGCTTTCGATGTTGAGCACCGCTTCGCCGGAACTGAGTCCTTCTTTTAGCAATCGCTTGATGGTCTCGACGCGGCCTTTCAGCGCCTCATTGAGCTTCATCGCCATCGCTTTGGATTTCGCGAGGTTCTCACGTTGCTGCTCGGTGAACTCCCCTTCTTTGATGACCAGCTCCTTGTTCAATTCTTTTTCTTTGCTCATCTGCTCGGCGATGAAGGCTCGCTTCTTACGGATCGAATCCAGCTCTTTCGTTTCACGCTGTTCTTCGAGTTCGGTCTGTCGCTTGTGATGCGCGAGCATCGTTGTGCGCCGAGCTTCGGCTCGTTTGACGTGCGAATCATCCGGGTCCATCGCCACCGCGATGACCTCGTCTTTTTCGACATGCTGCCCTTCGCGAACCTTCCATTCCAACTGCATCTCGCCCGATGAATGGACCGAACGGACGTTGCCCGGAGCGATCAGAATTCCAAAGCCTTCAACCGTGACCGGAATTTTTGCCACGAACGACCACACAATGACTGCCGCACAAAAGATAGCCAGCCCAGTGAACGCCAACCACGTCTTGCCGCTGACCACCACCATCATGCGATCCAAGTCATCTGGCGACTTGAGCCGTTCGAGTGTTTCTTGACGATGCGTGGTGGACGACATTTTGAAACCCTGATCCCACTACGTAGCCATCACGCTCCGCGCGATGAGCCGGACGCTCCACAAAATTGCGTAAATTCAAAAGACACCTAAAGACATTTCAAACGGTCGCTCAGTCATCATGCCGCAGAGACGCTCGTCACGCGGAGCGTGACGGCTACGTATTCTTCAAACGATCCAACATCCAGCGGAACCTCGCTCCCGCGAGCACGACGTTATCCAAGACAGACACTTCAATCTCATCGGGGCTGCGCGTCTTCTCGTCTAACTCTTGCGAACCGGTGTATCCGAGGCCCGAGACACGATGCCGGAAGCGATGCGCCAAGAAAACGGCGAGCGCGCGAAAAAACCGAGCAGCGAAACCTTCATCCGTATCGAACTTCGCTTGCAGCGCGAGGTGCGAAATCTGCAACACGACTGCCGCCTCTTTGCACGTGACCGTCGCGGTCGGCGGTCGTGAGTCCAACAACGAGACCTCGCCCACCACTTCCCCCGCGCCGATCGAATCCACTTCCAGCGGCTTCCCATCCTTTTGAATGATCACGCCCAACAAACCATCCAACACAATGAAGAGCGAATCCAGCGCGACCCCTTCCGTC
Organism: Planctomycetaceae bacterium; assembly: GCA_043738805.1. Taxonomy (GTDB): domain Bacteria; phylum Planctomycetota; class Planctomycetia; order Planctomycetales; family Planctomycetaceae; genus SXKJ01. The sequence continues at coordinate 13,453 of JAYUFI010000494.1, forward strand.
ACGAGCCGCTCCCCTTCAGACAACGTCCGCTTCTGACCGGCTCCGACCAACCATTCCACGTCGGTGTCAGCCAGCAATCCGAGGATGAACAGGACGCGTTTCAAGAGGAATTCCTTGTGGGGACAAAACCAACACGACCCCAGCGAGCCGGGCGGCGTCAGCCCCCGGACGTGTCAGCCGGGGGCTGAC
>JAYUFI010000495.1:0-5130 GCA_043738805.1 Planctomycetaceae bacterium
ATCGTGACCGGAAACTTTTAGAGATCATACGCCGACGATCTGGCAATTCAGATTTTAGGAACAGACCTCCCAGTCTGAATCAGCAGAGAAAGCGAGACCAACATGCGTCACTTGAAATCCATTCTCGTTGCGACCGATCTGCGGTCGGAAAATGATTCGGTTCTCGATGCAGCGACGCACTTAGCGGAAGCGTTGGGGGCGTCCCTGACTTTGTTGCATGTGCAAGAGGCCGAGAAATGGGACAGTAGTTGGTATTACAAAAAGCGAATGGAAGAGGTTCTATTGGCAGACGTGGCCAAGCGATTTGCCGCGCGACAAGTAATCGTGAGTGAGGCATCCGTCACGCTCGGTTCTCCGTTGGACGGCATCCTCAAGAAGGCAACCGAAATCGACGCTGACCTCATCGTGATCGGTGCCGGCAGTCAGTCGGAAACAGGGACTTTCCAAGCGGGGCCGGTCGCTCAGGCCACGATCGAACATGCTGAGCAGCCAGTGTTGACGATCGCTCCGGGAAGTTCTTTGCCGGCGTTTCAAAGTCTTCTGTGCCCCGTCGATCACTCGCCCGTCTCAAAGCGCGGACTGATCAACGCGATTCGCTTGGCGGAAGCGTTCGGTGCCCGACTGCATGTGTTGTCGGTCACCCCCGAAGTCAATTGGTTCACGGCCGCCGAAGAGACTGGGCAGATCACCGACGTGCAGGCGACCTACGCCTCGCAATGGAGCGACGCCTTTCACAAGTTTCTCGAACCGATCAATTTTGAAGGAGTCAACTGGACCAAGGAGTTGCGAACGGGGCGCGCCGATGACGAAATCCTGGTCGCCGTGCGCGAACACAACGCCGACTTGATCGTGATGGGAGCCACCGGCATCAGCGGGCTACCTCGAATGCTCGTCGGTAGCACGACCCGGCGAGTGCTCAACCGGTTGCCGTGCTCATTGCTGACCGTGAAATCGGAAGACGTGCTCGACAATGTCGACGAGGCTGAAATCCAAAGAATTCACTTGCTCATGAAAGAAGGGCAAGCCTACGTGGAAACTCACAACGACTCGCTGGCCTTGAGGAAGTTCACGTCTGCATTGCAATTAAACCCGTACCACATCATCGCGCTGGAGGGTAAGGCCACCGTTTACGATCGCCTTGGTGAGCACGACCGCGCCGCTGGTTGCCGTCGTCGCGTCACTCTCCTGCAACAGGATGCCGTCAAGATGTAATCAGGCAGGATCAGTGGGAACGCGTTCCGCCTGACCGACGTAACGGTGCCGAATGATTCCTCCCATTGCACCTAAACCAGAAGGAGCGTCGAGCTATGACAAGCACTTCAACAAGCACACAGAAACGGGATCGAAGGATTCCAACTCAGACGCATCGACCATTTTTTCAGACTGCGATCGCGGCGGCTGGTTTGGTGTTCCTCGCTTCATCACCTGCATTTCCTCAGCCGACGACGAAGAGTTCGACGGCGGCCGATGTGCAGAAAGTCAAACCGGAAACCAAAACCGCCGCGCAAGTCCGCCGCGAGTCGTTGCTTGACATGCCGGACTTGTCCGATCGCCTGATTCAATTCGCCGTCGAAGAGGAATTGCTGCGGTCGAACGCCGTCGATGGGAAACTGATCGACGTCGATGTGGTCGAGAGTGTGGTCACATTGTCGGGTCGCTTGAACAACATCCTCGCCAAACAAATCGCCGTAGGGCTGGCTGAACGGATCCGCGGCGTTGAGTCGGTCGTCGATGAAATCGAGATCGTTCTCAAACGCCGCGACAACGCGGAACTCCAAAAGGACGTGCTCGCGGCGCTTCTAGCCGATCCAGGCACTCACGAACTGAAAGTCGAAATCGCCGCCGCCGATGGCGTGGTCACGCTGTCTGGAACAGTGCCGTCGAATGGCCTGAAAATGCTGGTTGGTGAAGTGGCGATGGGAACCAAAGGGGTCGCCGAACTCAAGAACGATCTGCTCGTGGACTCAAAGAAGAAGCCGACTGACGCCGAGTTGCAAACCGAGATTCGCGAGTTGTACCGCTTCGCCGCGTTGCTGGATGACGTGCAACTGAAAGTCACCGTCAAGGAGACCAACGTCGTGCTCAACGGCACCGTGACCAGTAGCTTTCAGAAGTCGTATGCCGAGGATCTCGCCTGGCGAGCGGGCGCGAAGGACGTGGATACTCGCGGCGTCAAAGTGAGTTGGCGGCACACGAACCCGTTGCTGCGCAGCCAGCGCTACGAGAACGCGACCGACGATGAGATCAAAGCTGCCGTGCAACGCGCGTTCAAACACGATCCGCGCGTGCTGAGCTTTGATCCGCAGGTTCAAGTCGATCACGGCGTCGTCACGTTGACCGGCGAGGTCGGCCATCTAACGGCGAACAAAGCGGCCGAACGTGACGCTCTGCAAACCATTGGCGTGCGGCGTGTCAAAAACAATCTGCGCACGCGCTGGCCGGACGAACCACCAACCGATCAACAGATCGCCGACTTCACTCGGCAGGCGCTACTGCGCGATCCGTATGTCGAGAAGCACAACATCGTCGTCGAATGTCAAAACGCGCACGTCAGCCTCTACGGCTACGTCGATACCGAGTTTGAAAAGGAGCACGCGGTCTGGACGGCCAATTGCCAAAAGGGAGTCGTTCACATCAACGACTATCTCGCCGTGCGCAAGAATTGGGTGCCGAAAAGTGACGCGGCCATTCAGGCGGACCTCAACGACAAGCTCGCCTTTGCCTTCGTGGACCCGGACAACCAAGTGACAGCGAAAGTCCTGGATGGTGTGGCCATCCTGCATGGGACGGTTGATACCTGGATGATGTGGCAGACGGCGATGGATCAGGCGGTTGCATCAGGCGCACGCCGACCACACAACCTGATCGAAGTCCGCTATGGACTGCCGTCAGGCCCGCATTACTACGGTCCGCACAATTATGTCCCACGGTGACTTGGACTTGGTCGCACGATAAAGACACATGCCGCCAATGAACTTTCCTTAATACGCTGAAGCCCCATTGTTGTTTTGAAATCGCTTGATACAACGCGCCAAACAAGCGAGCCACATTGACATCGAAGTCTCTCTCGCTTGTTGAAACAGTTGAATTCGGATGACTAAATAAACGGCAACTCGACCGGTCTCCATAAGATCTGGGCCGGGTGGCTGGTTAGTGAGTAAGCCGACGCGGTGGGATACCTCAGGGTGTACCGCCACGTCGGCTTTTTTCGTTTTCACATTTGGACGCCAGCGTTGTGTTGGCAAAGTCTGAATCAAAAGGGAAACAGGAGCATGTTGCTTCTGTGATTTCGGTAACTCTGTAAAGAAAGCGCATTGGTGGAAACAAATGATGTCCAAAACAAACTCGGTCGTCGCGGTCTTTGAATCTCACGACCAAGCAGAAGAAGCCATTCGCCAACTTCAAAGAGATGGCGTTGATATGAAGAAGCTGTCGATCGTCGGCAAGGATTACCACACGGACGAGCATGTCGTGGGGTACTACAACGCTGGCGACCGCATGCTGTACTGGGGCAAAGCAGGGGCCTTTTGGGGCGGCTTCTGGGGCCTGCTGTTCGGCTCCGCGTTCTTCTGGGTGCCAGGCGTTGGTCCGCTGCTCGTCGGAGGCCCGCTGGTGTTGTGGATCGTCGGTGCCCTCGAAGAGGCCGCCGTGGTCGGCGGATTTAGCGCTCTTGGCGCTGCCCTGTTCAGCATCGGCATTCCGAAGAACAGCATCCTTCAATACGAGACCGAAGTGAAGAACGGCAAGCTCCTCCTGGTTGCTCATGGGACGACAGAGGACGTCGAACGTGCCAAGGGAATCCTGCATCAGACCCATGCGAAATCAACAACGGTTCATGCCGAACGGCTCGCCGTCTGTGCGTAATCGTTATTCCTCGGAATGGTCTGACCAAATGGAATGTGTGAAGTTGTTTCTATCAACACGAAATAAGGAGAGATGCTATGAAAGCAGGATCGAACTCGAAACACAAATGGTACGTCCTTGTCGCATTGAGTGCAGCGTTACTGTCGCCGCCACTCGTCCTTGCTGACGTGCCGGATGCCGACATCAACTACAACGTCAAAGATGCCTTGCGCGCGGACCCGCGAGTGAACGCCCCCGATGTTACGACCACGACCTCGAAAGGGATCGTCACTCTCTCCGGAAACGTCGCCAATCTCGCGGCGAAGACTTACGCGGTCGCCGAAGCCAAGAAGATCAACGGCGTAGTGGGCGTGATTGACAAGCTCATTGTGGCCCCTAGCTACCGTTCGGATACGGACATCACCAACGCCGTTCGTCGCCGTATTCTGAACAGCGCCGTGATCAAGTCACAGGAATTGTTTGTCGCGTGCAAAGACGGCGTTGTCACGCTGTCCGGCACGGTCGGAAGTTATTCGGAGGAACATGAGGCCGAACTGCTGGCCAGCGAGGTCCGCGGAGTCAAGGAAGTGAAAAACTCTCTCTTGGCCAAGTGGAGCAGCACACGCAGCGATCTCGAAATCAAGAATGATGCTGTGGCTGCGATCGAACGCGACGTTTACCTGACCAGCCTGCCGATTACCGTCAGCGTCAAAGATGGCATCGTCCATCTCACTGGTTCGGTCGGCAACTCCTATGAAAAGGACCGTGCGTACAACGATGTGCGTTGGATCGCGAACGTCAAGAGCGTGACCTATGGCTTGACCGTCCAATGGTATGACAGCCACGGCGTCAAATTAGAGAACGCGACGCCGTCTGACGATGCCGTCAAGCAGGCGGTGCGTAAATCATTGGACCAAGATAGTCGAGTCATCGCCAACGAGATCACGATTCGGACCTTGTTCGGTGAAGTCACGTTGGATGGATCGGTTTACAGCCATTACGAAAAAGGGATTGCCGAGCAAGATGCCAAAAACGCTGTCGGTGTCGCCTGGGTGAAGAACAACTTATTCGTGAGGGCGGATCAGCGCGAGGATTGGGCGATCGAAGGCGATGTCGATTTCAATCTGGATACGGATGCCGGCACAGAAGGATTCGGTCTCGTTGCGAGGGTCAAGAATGGCACGGTAACGCTCATGGGCACAGTCGATTCGTGGTATCAGCGGTCACATGCCTACGACGTCGCCTCTCGCGTGCGAGGCGTCAAGGCCGTGATCGACAACATCACCG
>JAYUFI010000496.1:0-1925 GCA_043738805.1 Planctomycetaceae bacterium
CAAGAGACAGTCGAAGTGACGATCGAATTCGGTCGTACTTTCATCGAAGCGTCCGCTCAGAGAATTGAGGTTGGGGCGTTAGTTCGATTGGATCAAACCGCCGATGAGCCGGTGGACCTTGTCGTCGCTGGACAAACGGTGGCACGCGGTGAATTGATCACGGTCGATGGCAAGCTCGGTGTGCGCGTGGTTGAAATCCTGATGCTGTTCTTGCTCGGCTTCTTTGCACTCTGCGAGACGAGTCACGCGGAAGAACGCGAGCGAGTACGTGAACAAGCTCCGCGTCGTACGGTGAAATTTGATGCTGATGAATCTGACGCCGAATCGTTCGTCCCCAAATCCCTGAATCGAAAACAGGCGGAACCGCTGCGAATGACTCAGCCAACGAAGACGGCCGAACTCTTTGAATCCGACGTGTCGTTGTCCCGCGAGCGATCGCCGAAAGTATTGAAGAGCGAATCCGTCTCACTGTCGCCGCCGTCAGCGTCGCGCCTCAATCACACGGCGAAAGAGAGCACCGACAACGCAGACCGCAGTTCGCGCGGGGAGACTGTCGGCTGGGGGTCAACAATTTGGCCGCTGCTGGCGGTGGTCGTGGCCATTGTGATCGGCAGCCGCTGGTTGAAGACACATTCCTCTGTGGCCGTTCGCGGACTGCCAAGCGAAGCGTTTGACGTTTTAGGCCGCCGAGCGATCGATCAACGAACGTCCGTGGTCATGGCTCGCTGTGGTTCGCGACTTTTAGTTCTGAGCCTTTCGTCCAACGGTTTACAAACACTGTCCGAAATCACCGATCCTGTCGAAGTCGATTGCCTCGCCGGCCTGTGTCGCATGACGCAACGCGATCAAAGCTTGGCCGAAACATTTCGAGCCATGTTGCACAAGCCGGAGTCCGTAAAGGCGGCTGCGACGAAGCCGTTGGTCACGACTCAATCCCATTCGCCGCAAGAATCACGTTGGCCAGATCGCCTGTTGACGGAAGATCTCGCGACCGCTCCTCTGCGAGAGGAACGCCGATGAGCAATCGCCGTTTTATCACCAGCCGTCGTCTTCAATTTGTCAGAAACGCCGCTGTGTTGATAGTGTTGCTACTCGCGGCCACTGCGGCCACTGCGGCGGAGCCGGCGGCCTCGGCCTCGCTCGATCCTTCGTCGCTGCTGACGACACAGTCTGTCGCGTCGTCGTTGCCGTGGATGATTGGTGCGGCGGTCTTGAGTGTTGTTCCTGCCGTCTTGCTCATGAGTACTTGCTTCGTTCGCTTTGCTGTTGTGCTTGGATTGTTGCGTCAGGCACTTGGAACTCCACAGGTTCTTCCCAATCAAGTGTTGATGGCGTTGAGTCTCTTTTTGACGGCCTTTGTGATGACACCAGTCTGGACCGAGTCCTATGAAACGGGCTGGAAGCCATACGCGAATTTGCCAAACGGTGCCTCGTTGTCGCTGGAAGTCGTCGCGCCGCGCGTGCTCGCCCCGATTCGACGATTCATGAGCCGACAGATCGAGTCATCCGGCAACTCAGACGGCGTGTGGATGCTGCTCGATTTACAACGTCAGCACGCCAAGCAATCCAACTTGCCCGCACCGCAAAGCTACGACGATGTCCCGCTGACGGTCTTGTTGCCGGCGTTTCTGCTGAGTGAACTGAAGACCGGATTCTTGATCGGCTTTCAATTGTTTTTGCCATTCTTGGTGATTGATTTCGTCATCGTGTCGGTGCTGACCGCACTCGGCATGACCACGCTGACGCCATCAACTGTGTCGCTCCCTTTCAAGTTGCTGCTGTTTGTCCTGATCGACGGCTGGTTCCTCACGGTCGGCATGTTGCTCACCAGTGTGAATTGAAAAAAGTATTGAGACTGCGGTCGGGCGGCATTGTGACCACTGACCACTGACCACTGACCACTGACCACTGACCACTGACCACTG
>JAYUFI010000497.1:0-13610 GCA_043738805.1 Planctomycetaceae bacterium
GCGTCCGTGATCGGGCAGTCGATCAAACGGAGCACCGTCAATTTCGGGAGTTCCGACAGCGCCGCGAGATCGCCGTCGGACACCAACTGTGTCAACGTCAGCCCGTTACGGTCACGCAATCCATACGTGAAATGAATCTCCGAATCCGGCAACAACTTCATCAGCTGCAAGGCTCCGGAGGCGGTGACGCGAGTTCCTCGCAAGTACACCGTCTTGAGCTTCTTCAGCACGGCAATGTCGTCGAGCCCCGCATCGCTGACAACCGTTTGGTCCAGCCACAACTCTTCGAGTTCGGCCATGCCACGGATCGACTTCAAACCGGCGTCAGTCACTTTCGTTCCGAGCAAACTGAGCTTCTGAAGCGCCGTCAACGGCGTGAGTTGTTCCAAGCCAGCATCTTCGAAACGTGGATGCCCGACGTTCAGCGAACGGACCTTCGCCGAATCTTTTTCATCGAGCCGCACTTGTCCGATCATATCGAGTGCCGTCATCAAATTGCCGCGAGCTTCCGCCAGCGCGATCACCAGCGGATCAGTCGGATACATGATTTCGCACTTCGGCAACACCTGCTTCAGTTCCGCCGCTTGAGCCGAACTAACTTGAGTGCCATTGAGGTCCAATTGCTCCAGTTGTTTCAGCCCTTTGAGCGCACTCAATCCGCTGCCGGTGACTCGCGTCCAAGCCAGCGACAGTTGTTTGAGGTTCGTCAACGTGCTCAATGCCGACAAGCCATCGTCGCTGACGGGCGTCTCTCGCAGACTCAGGATTTCCAACTTCGTCAACTTCGACAACGACTTCAAACCGACATCACCGACGCCGGTTTGATCGAGCCACAGCGAACTCAACTCCGTCAGCTTGCCGATCGACGCGGTTGCCGGATCAGTCACTCGTGTCCGTACCAGACTCAATGTTTTCAATCCCGAATGCGATTCCAGTTTCTTCACGCCGTCGTTCGTGATCGCCGCTCCGGCTAATGTGAGGTTCGCTAACTTCGACAAGCCTGGCAGCAAATCCAACGCGGCATCAGTCGCCGTCAGCGGCAATGACAACGAGTCCAACTGACTGAGATTACGAATCGGCTCCAACGCTTTGTCAGACAGCGCGGTCGCTTGCAAACTGATCGCCGTCAATTGCGCATGCTTCGTCAAAACGGCAACATCTTCAGCAGAAGCCGACGGGTTCAGCGTCAACACACCTTCAGCCCAAATCCCTTTTGGACCAGCGATCGCTACTTCGCGTCGCTGCTCGCAGAACGTCAACAGACCGTCCAATGTCATCGTTGTCTGCGACACATCGAGTTCTCGCAGAGCGCCATTGACGGGAAACTTCGACAATCCCGCATCAGTCACTTTCGCGTCGATCGCCCACAGCACTCGCAGCTTCGGCAACTCAGCCGCAACCGCCAGCGACTCATCCGTCGCCGCCGGAGACAACACCAAGACCTCTAGGTCCGACAATTGCTTCAACGATTTCAAGCCCGCATCCGTCACGCTGGTCTTGAACAAATTCAGAGACGTGAGTTGCTTGAGCCGTCCTGTGAGCTTCAACAAACCGGCATCAGTGATCTTTGTGTTGACCAGATTGAGCACCTTCAATCGACTCAAGACCAACAGCGATTCAAGCCCGCTGTCGCCGATTGACGTGTCACCCACATACAACTCTTCGAGCGACGCGACCGCACTGACATCCGCCAAGCCGTGATCGGTGATCTTCGTGCCCCGCAAATCTAAACCGACGAGATGCGGCAACGATTTCAGCGAACTCAATGCCGTGTCATCGCACCGAGGGTGATTGAGTAAATTGACGAGAACGACATGTCCTTTGTCGTCCATTTGCACGGCAGCACCGAGAGCCTGCAACGCTCTCGCCGCTTCGGCTTCATTTGCCGCAAGCTTCTTTTCCGAGTCTTCGTCCGACGGCTTTCCCGGCGTGAGCTTTCCTTTACCGAGCAATGGCTTCGGTTGGTCTTGATCAGCACTCGTCGCTTCATCGGGTGACGTTGCGGGAACAACGGAGACCGATCGAGGCGGCGGCTCCTTACCACCGCAGCCAATGCTGAGGCTGACGACGACGCAAATAGCGGACAGGCGAATTAGCCTGAGATCGGTGATCAACGAAGGCATTGTTGTCTTCCCACACGTGTCGCGAGTTCGACCAACGAAGTGTGCGAAAGGCTATCAACCGTACTGATCACGGTCGACCGAGCAGTTCTTGAACTCGCTCTAGCGGCAGGTTGAGCCACAACGCAATCTCTTCTGGTGCGAAACCCGTGTTCGACAGCCGTACGATCTGTCCGCGCTCTTCGGGATCGATTCGTCGAGACCGCTTCGGAGTAACTGTCTTTTCGCTTTCCGACAAACGATCCTGACACGTTTCTTCGGTGATTCTTGATAGCGGCCGTTCATCGACCGCGAGGTTGTCGTCCGCCAACAACACCTGCGGAAATTCTTCGAGCACTGCTTCCCATTCCGCAATGTCTCGATCGAGATCATCACCCAGCGTATCCAAGATGTTTCGATAGGCGGTCGCCCGATCTTCATGCGAGGGTGCCGCGAATGAAGCGGAACTGTGCTCAGTCTTTTCAGTTGACGTGGCACGCGAGAACTGCGGTGCGAGGTTTTCAGAACGGTGCAGAACTCGCTCCTCGCGCACGATGATCCGGCGACGCTTCACTTCCACCCGAACTTGTTCTGCCAATGTGACGATTAAACCCGCCACAACACCAATCGCGGCCATCACGCCGACAACAAACAATGACATCTGCTCGCCCCCATCCGTGGGTCACTGAAGACGCGCTCCGCGCGTTGTGGACTCGAACTATCACTCTGCGAATTGACTCGTAACGGGAATCGCCAATTCCGAAAAGAGCAATTCGTCAGCAAGCGCGTGACTGGAATGCCGACGAGCCCCATTTACGATGCCACGCGAAAAGGGGCAAATCAAAGTTCACGAAATCGGCACCGTCGGAACAATCCGTAAAGTCTGCCACATCGGGAGTCCGATGAAAGTGCAGACCGCCGTTGTGATTTCAGCGGCGTGGACCCCATTCGGCTTCCGGCTCATGTTGGGTTGAAGAATGCCGATGTCACTGCCTGCCTCGATGAGGAATGTCATGAATACGGTCTTGCGACTGTCTCTAGGGCTGCTTTTGATGGCGAGCATGGTGGGATGTAACACCTGCGGTCAGCAAAGCTGCATACACAAAGCTTTTAACGGTGGATGTGGCTGCGGATGCCACGATAGTGGTGGCGGCGGATGCGACATGGATGCCGGTGCGACCTGCGGTTGCGGTCGCAAGCACGCGTCGCGAATCAAGCAACGTCATGCAAAGAGCAAGATGCAGCCGGATGCTGTCGCTCACGGCTATGACAACTCGGTCGTCTATACGGGTGATGACTACCAAGGCATTCCACAGCAACCGGTTGCCATGATGGGAGCACCGTACTCCAGTGGTTGCAGCGGATGCAGTGGCGGGCCGAGTGTCTCCTCAATGCCGCCCAGCACTGGTTGTGCTGGATGCAGCGGCGGACAAGTCTCTGCACCTCCGGTCCAAAGCGGTGGTTGCACATCTTGCGGTGGCGGAGTTCCACAGCAGATGACTTCCCCGATTCCGTCCAGCGGCGGCTGTGCCAGTTGCGGCGGCAACGCCGGGCATGAGTCTTTCTACAGCCCGATGTCGTCGCCGAACAACGGCCCCGCTCCGGCACCTCCGGCGGAAGCGATTCCGGGTCACAACGAAAGCTCACCGGGAGACAAAGCGGTCAACCAAAGTGAATCCATTCAGAAAATCAATTGGGTTCCACGACAGCTCTAAGTTACGGCGCTAAACTTGAATGATGAATGGCTCCCGACGATAGAAGTCGGACAAGCGAAGACTGATCATGAAGCGGCAGTGAGGAAACTCACTGCCGCTTTTTTCGTTGACTGGTGGCCAAAACCCTGGGTTGTAAAAGAGCGACGATCATTCCTGGCAGGCCCATTTCGGCACCGCTATCATCCCGCCCCTCGTTCGCAGACTCACTGACAATCACAAGGTTGACCGATGAAAATTCACGAGTATCAAGGCAAAGCGTTGTTCGCCAAAGCGGGCGTGAATGTCCCTCAGGGGATTGTGGCTCGCACGCCCGACGAAGCGGCGGCGGCGTTCACTCAATTGGGCGGCCCGATCGCGGTCGTGAAATCGCAGATTCATGCCGGTGGTCGCGGCAAAGGACGTTTCAAAGAACAGCCAGAGCAACCCGGTGTGAAGCTGGTTCGCTCGGCAGAGGAAGCTCGTGAGAATGCGCAGCGGATGCTCGGTAACACGCTGGTGACGATTCAAACTGGTCCCGAAGGTAAGCAGGTCAACACGCTTTACGTTGAGGGGGGATTGAATATCGCTCGCGAGTTGTACCTCGCTGTGGTCGTGGACCGCGAAGCGGGTTCGCCGGTCGTCATGATGTCGTCTGAAGGAGGCGTCGAGATCGAGGAGGTCGCTCATCATTCGCCTGAGAAAATTCTGAAGGAACCGTTCGATAGCGGCTACGGACTGCAGCCGTATCAAGCCCGCCGACTGGCCTATCAGTTGGGACTCAGTGGTGCGGCGGTGACGAGTGCTCAAAGCTTTCTGCCGAAGTTCTGTCGCTTCTTCGTGGACAACGATTGCAGCATGGCCGAGGTCAATCCGCTGGTCATCACCGCTGACGGAGAACTGTTCGCGTTGGATGCGAAAGTAACCTTCGACGACAACGCGATGTTCCGTCACAAGGACTTCGCCGAACTGCGAGACTTCAGTGAAGAGAACGAGTTTGAAGTCCGCGCTGGCAAGGCGGGACTGAGCTATGTGAAGCTCGACGGCAACATCGGCTGCCTCGTCAACGGAGCCGGCCTCGCGATGAGCACGATGGACCTCATCAAGTTACACGGCGGCGAACCGGCGAACTTCCTGGACGTCGGCGGCGGGGCGAACGTGCAACAAGTGACCGAAGCCTTCAGCATCATTCTCGCCGACAAAAATGTCCAAGCGGTGCTCGTCAACATCTTCGGCGGCATCATGAAGTGCGACACGATCGTGACCGCGCTGCTCTCCGCTTATGACACAGTCGGCTTCACCGTCCCGCTTGTCGTGCGGCTCGAAGGGACGAACGTCGAAATCGCTCGCAAGATGCTCGCCGAAAGCGGTCGCAAGATCATTGCAGCGACTGATCTCACCGATGCGGCTCAGAAAGTAGTCGCGACGCTGAAGGCATAGTCCAAAGACTCCCGGTTCATACGATCCGCTCGATTTTCCGATTTCACCCACTCACTATCCCGTAATTAGATTCAGACACAACATGGCCATTCTCGTTGACAAAAACACGCGTGTGATCTGCCAAGGCATTACCGGTAAGACGGGCCTGTTCCATTCGCAGCAGTGCCGAGCTTACGGCACTCCGTTCTTTGGCGGTGTCACGCCGGGCAAGGGCGGAACTGAAGTTGATGGCTTTCCGGTTTTCGATTCGGTTGACGAAGCCGTTCGCAAGACGGGAGCGAATTGTTCGCTTGTCTTCGTTCCACCGGGAGGTTGCGGTGACGCGATCCTCGAAGCGGCGGCAGCGGGGATCACGTTGATCGTGGCGATCACCGAAGGGGTGCCGGTGCTCGACATGGTTCGCACGGCGAAGGTTCTGCAAACAAAGTTTCCCAACAGCCGGCTCATCGGCCCGAACTGCCCGGGGATCATTACTCCGGGAATCGCCAAGATTGGCATCATGCCGGGCTACATTCACAAGCAAGGTTCGGTGGGTCTCGTTAGCAAGAGCGGCACGCTGACTTACGAAGCCTCTTGGCAATTGGGCAATGTCGGCATGGGACAAACAACGGCCATCGGCATCGGCGGCGACCCGATTATCGGGACCACCTTCATCGACACGCTGACGATGTTTGAAGCTGATCCGGAAACCGAGTCGATCCTGATGATCGGTGAGATCGGCGGCAACGCAGAAATCAAAGCGGCGGAGTTCATCAAGTCGCACGTGACGAAACCGGTCGCTGCGTTCATCGCCGGTCAAACGGCTCCTCCGGGTAAGCGCATGGGGCACGCCGGTGCGATCATCTCCGGCGGCAGCGGCACTGCCGAAGAGAAGATTCAAGCTCTCGAAGCTGCCGGTGTCATCGTCGCGAGAAGCCCAGCCGATATGGGCAAGGCAACCGTGGAAGCGATCGCTCGGAAGAAGCGCTAATTGCTGCGAGAGCGAGTCACTCCGTAGCCCGGTTTTTCAAACCGGGCGAACTGAACCGCCTGATAAGAGTGGTCTGATTTGAAGCATGGCGCGAACCGAGCCGCCCGGTTTGGAAAACCGGGCTACAGAAGCGCGCGGCGGCTTTTGTTGTAGCGTTACTCCGCTGCGCGAACCTCGATCGAGACCGACCCCTTGTTGTCGGCTAGTTCGGCAGGGTGATCGTTGAGCCGCAGATACAGCGTTCCGTTGAATGCGGCTTCTAAACGGCTACGCCTGCCGAGCGGGTTGATTTGCAACATGGCTTCTGGATCGCCGTCGGCTTTCTCGGATGTCCGAATCGCGGCGAGAAGTTGTCCGAGCGGGCGACCGTGGTGATAACGAAAGGTGATCCCGTCTGCCTCGCTGACCCACGGTTTCGGCTTATCGGCCAACGTGAATCGGCCCGTTGCGACGAGCTCATATTGGCGACCTTTCTCCAGTACGATGCCGCTCGATTGCCAGCCGCGATCGGCACGCACTTCGGTTCGATAAGAGTTCTTGCCGGTTCGGAGGAGATCCTTCAGTGGTTGGCCGTCACGAAAGTCGATCGTCATGCGTTGGAAGTCAAAACCTTCGTAAGCCTCTGTCACGAAGAGAGCCCATTCGGTTGCGATCTCCGCTTTGTCTGCATCGAGTTGTTGCACGAACTTCGTCCAAGCCTGCGGAACAGTCAGTGAGCGAGCGAGCTTTTGAAATCGTTCTTTCGTGCGCGGATGCTGGTCCAAGAACAGACACGCGCCCCACGCCCAAGGATACGACTCGTGGAAAATTTTGAAGGTCGGCGGTTCCCATTGCAGCACGTCGAACAGGTTCGGTGCGTTTCGTTTCTTCACGTCTTCGCGAATCAGAAAGAGTCGGTCGTGTCCTCGAAAATCCTCGCGGTTGTGCGGCATGACTCGTACTTCGGCCAGCTTGCCGTCAGCAGCCAAGCGGTGCGTTCCGAAGTGTTCTGCCATTCCTTCGAGATACGTCAGCGGCACGTCGGTTCGCGGATTTGCCACGAGCGGATTTGACAGCATGAAGGTGTGCGTCATCTCGTGCAGCATCAAATGCCGACGGTAGTAATCGGTCGGCTGATCCATCATCCAAAACTGGTAGCCCTTCTGCCGACCATGAGGCTGGTCATCCAATTGATCGCTCAGCAGTCCCGCCTTCTTGAACGTCTCCTGATTTTTGATGAGGTAGCCGTTGACTTGAAATGTCTCGCCGCTGGCGGCAGGCAAAATCGGGCCGAAGTATTTTTCAAACTCATCGAACGCTTGATCCATAAGGAGCGGCAACTTGGAGGCGTCTGTGGTGACATCGGTGAAGAGTCGCAAGTGCTTTGATTCATGCAGGCGAATGCCGAGCGATTGGAACTCACGCGGATCAACGCGCGGCCGATCGTCCTCAATCCGCAGCAGCAACGGATCGCGTTTGGGCAAGCGGTCGTCGGCAATTGCTAGGCATATGAGGCACAGCGCAATGGCGGCCCCCCAAGTAACCCGAAGCCATATTGTGGCACGACGCTCCGCGTCGTGAATCGCGACGCGGAGCGACGCGCCACAATCATGCAGAAACGACATCACGTTTGGTGTTACACCATCCAGGGAATGTAACCACCACACGATGCCTCGTTTTGAACCATGTCGGCTGAGCGATCGCCCTCGCTGACGCTGCGGGTTACATGACGGCATCGCGACTGGAGTCGCGATGCCACGTGGCGAATTGCTGACTAATGCGGCTCGCGTTACGGTGTCGTCCCACGTTTGTTTCATTCCCGAAATCCTCGTCACGTTCATTGGGGCCGACGCATCATGTCCGACTTTATCTACTGCTTGAATTCCAGCACGATCCGACCGACTCCCATTTTGGACAAAATTCGCATTGCGGGAGACGTCGGTTACGCGGCGATTGAATTGTGGCACGACGATATCGACCTGCATCTGTCGAAAGGAGGCCAGTTGGCTGACATCCGCAAGGCGGTCGACGATCAGGGACTCACGGTGCCGACGACGATCTATCTCAAAGGCTGGGCTGAACCGGACGCCGCGCTCCGTCAGCAAGAACTCGACGAATGCAAACGTCGCTTAGAACAAGCCGCTGCGGTTGGCGCGATTCATGTCATCTCTGGCCCGCCGCCGAGCGACTGTGATCGAGCCTTCGTGGCGAAGTGTTACTCCGAACTGATCGAACTCGGCCTGTCCTTCGGTGTGCGACCAGCGTTTGAGTATCTCGGCTTCGTCGATGACATCAACTCGATCGACTCGGCCATTGAGATTATCACGAAGTCACAGCATTCGCAGGCGACCGTCGTGCTCGATCCCTTTCACTGCTTCCGTGGCGGAGCGGGGTTTGAATCAATCACCAAACTGAAGTCTGAACAAATTGCGATCTCGCATTTCAATGACACACCGGCAACTCCGGCCCGTCTTGAGCAACATGATCACAGCCGCGTGATGCCGGGCGAGGGCCACTTGGATTTGCGTCGTTATCTCGATCTGCTGCGCGGTATCGGTTACAGCCGGTGGCTGTCGTTGGAATTGTTCCGCGAAGATTTGTGGGCTTCCGATCCGCGTGAAGTTGCGAAGGTTGGTTTGGAAAAAATGCGAGCGGTTGCTGAGGGCTGATCAGCTTGCGGGCAATGGTGGGCGGCAAATGAGAGTGATGTGATTGATGGGAAGTATGAATTTCCCAAGTTCACCATTCCCATGATTCACATTCTTCCCATTGGCTCCATGACACGTGTGATAACCGCGACGAAAACATCGGCGAGCCTGCCATTCGGCACATCCTGCCGATCACCCTGCCCTACGACAGCTACGACCGTTCTTTGCGATACGACCGTGAGATTTCACCCAAGTTCGCTGATCGGCATGTCCGATACACGAAGTACATTCCGTCGGGTCGTGCCGATGGTTCGTCCGACGATTGATCGGACCTGGGTGAGTGACTCAAAGTCAGGAAGAGGACTATGCGAAGCCGCTTCGCAGTCTGTTTGTTGGGAGTTTGGAGCCTGCTGGTAGCGGCGTCGGCGACGACGCAGGCTCAGCAGCCGGCACCGGGGACGGTTCCCTCTCCCAGGATTTACACACCCGGCCCCAATGACGATCCCAACAGTTGGCCCGCTTGGGGCGTGCCGGCGTATAGCTATCCCGACGACGGGCATATCTACACAAACCAGCAATACGGCATTGGTCCGGATGGCATCACAACCGAGCGACTGCCTGCGGACAAAGGTTGGGCTTACGAAGACACTCCGGCAGATCGCTTTGTCTCAATGGTGGCCAAATCAACTTGGTTCCGCTTGGAGTTCTTGAATTACAATTTCCAAGATCCTGGCCATACGTTGTTGGGGTCAGCGGTGGGTGGAGTGGTTGATCCTTCGAGGCCCTTCCAGACAACTGTTGATGGTCAACCGGCCACAGCCAAAGTTCCGACGACTGAGCAACTGCATTTTCGGAATGTTCAAGGTATCCGTGGCACGATTGGTCTGCCGACCAACATCGGTAGCTTTGAGGCCAACTTCATGGCCTTCCAGCGAGAGCACTCCGATGACTTCCGAAATGTTCCAGATGGCCCCGTTCTGAATCCCAGTGCTCAAATTCAACTGGCGACGAGCACGCTGACGAATGGTAAGATCACGGACGTGGTGAATGGCGTTGTTGTTCCGTCCAACATCTTTCTCTACGACAAGTCGTTTCAGGTCTTTCAAAATACGGCTCTGTTCGGTGGCGAAGCGAACTGGATCGCGAAGTCGCAATATGAGGATGGATTTGTCACGCGAGCGTTGGCAGGCTTTCGATACCTCGACATTCATGAGAGCTTGGGACAGCGTGGCACGTTCGACCAACAAGGAGCCTTGTCCCCGAACCCGGCTGATCCGGCCACAAGTGGTTTGACACCGTTGGTCAGCTACATTGATTCGGATGCGAAC
Source organism: Planctomycetaceae bacterium (assembly GCA_043738805.1). Taxonomy (GTDB): domain Bacteria; phylum Planctomycetota; class Planctomycetia; order Planctomycetales; family Planctomycetaceae; genus SXKJ01. The sequence continues at coordinate 10,156 of JAYUFI010000497.1, forward strand.
AATCGCGTCTATGCACCTCAGTTGGGAATGCGATTCGAGTATGTCACACCGTGGTTGACGCTCGGCATAGAGCCCAAAGTGGGTTTTGGTATCAACAATTACAAAGCCAGTGTGTCAACGCTTCACTTGCGTAGCCAAGGTGATGCTTTCGTCCAAACGCAGGATTCAGGAACGCGCTTCACACCGATCGGTGACTTCTCGGTCTACAGTAAAGTTCATGTGCGAGACAACTTCTCGATCAATGTGGGCTACCAAATTATGGTCGCCGGCGGCATCACTCGTCCGGCCAACAACATCTACTACAACGACACCGGGGCCACTAACCCGGCGGCAATCGTGGTTGATCCCAGTTTCCATCGCATGGTTTGGCAAGGTCTGACCATCGGCGGAGAGTTGAAGTTTCGATAGAGCGAAGAAGACAGAATTGATCGTTGGTTATTGGTCGCTGGTCATTGATCATTGGGGATTAGTGACCGGCTCCGTTCGTCACGCCGAAAGTGTATCGTGAAAAAGATCAACCTGATTCTGCTGTCGCTCATGGCCGCCGTCCCCGCCGGGTATCTCGTGTATTTGATGGTGATGGCGCTCACGCTCAAGCACATTTGGGACAAGAAGGCGCTAGGCGTCATGGTGGTCGTGACAGGCGTCGCCGCGTTGCTCGTGGCTGTCTGGCCGTTGGTTTATGCGATTGCGTTCTACGCCGATAAGCCCAAGCCTGAAGGAAGTGAGCCCGCAGCAGACGGCGCAGCATCCGCTGCCGTAGACGCTGCTGAAGAAGGCTCTGATGGCGAGGCGAAGGAATTCCACCAAGAAGACCTCAATGCCTTCGAGGGCCAAGAGGTTCCGGACTCTGATGAAGATGACTTCGGTGGCGACGACGACTTCGATGCGGTCGAGAGCGGCTCCGAATTTGATCTCGACGAAGACGATGTCGCTCAAGCCGAGACTGCGGAGTTCGCCATCGCCGATGACTTCGATGAAATCGAAGACTTTGAAGACGAAGAAGAAACTCCGAAGAAGAAGCCCAAGAAAAAGAAGAAGTAAGGAAGTAACTAAGGTTGAGGCGTTGCTTCAACGCAGGCAACTCTCTCCGCAAGATTGTGGCGAGACGCTCCGCGTCGCGATTCACGACGTGAAGCGTCGTGCCACAATAGGCATCGCCGGTCTACTTTTTGATCGCGTCCACGGCAATCTGCTGCAAGTCGCGCCGAATATCCGAGCCATCGGCATCCGCAAGCCCGACTCGTTGAATCAATAACACGACGAACAAGTCTTGTTACGGGTCGATCCAACCTTGCGTCCCAAACGCGCCGCCGTGTCCGTATGTGCCGGGCGAGACCATCGCGGTGACGCCTTGCGGCTCTTTCACAACCGCCCAGCCGAAGCCGAAGCTCATCCCGGGAACGAAGCCGCAAGTCAGATCGCCGGTCTGCACCTTCGTCATTGTCAGCACGCTTTCGGGCAGAATGATCTTTGTGGACTTCAGGCCGCCACCATTGAGCATCGCTTGATAGAGCTTCGCCAAATCGGCACCGGTCGAATACAGCCCGCCCGCTGGAATCGGATGCTTCGCTCCCGTTGCCGGGCCGACGATCGGGCGGCCCGCAACGATCAGTTCGCCGTCTTTGGTGTCGTACAACCCGGCGATGCGAGCCATCTGTGCTTCGTCCGGGAAGATGCACGTGTCGCTCATGCCTAGCGGACGAAAGACGCGAACAGTCAAAAACGCTTCGTAAGACTGTCCCGAAGTCACTTCGATAATACGACCCAGCGTATCGATCCCTGCATTGCAGTACGACCACTTGCTGCCAGGCTCGAAGTCGAGCGGTTGTTGCGAACTGACCAAGACCGCTTCCGCCAGCGTGTGCTGACGTCGCACATACAGATCGGCCATGCCGGTCGGAAACCCGCCTGGCAAGCCCGACGTGTGAGAGTCAGCAGATCGCGAATCGTGATCGCTCGCGCCGGCTTCTTCAGCGTGAGATTATCACCGTCGCGCGAGGCCACGATTCGTTGACCACGAAACTCCGGCAAATGCTTTTCGACGAGGTCATCAACCGAGAGTTTGCCTTCCTCTTGCAAGATCATGATGCCGATCGACGTGATCGGTTTGGTCATCGACGCGATCCGAAACAGCGCGTCCGCAGGCATCGGCTGTTTGGTTTCCAGCTTTTGAAAGCCGACCGCTTCGAGCGACGCGACTCCGTCCTTCGATCCCACAACAGTGACCGCTCCGGCAATCACTTTCTGATCGACGTAGCTTTGCATTTTGGATTTGATCTGAGCCAATTTGGCGGGATCAAATTCCGTGGCCGACAGCGAGGTCGCGGCGCAAGCCATCAGCGCCAAAAGCATGAGGAACCAACCAGTCGCGAACCAACGATCCTTTGAGTGCATACGATTCTCCCAATTGCTTAGTTCGGCGTGTGTTGTCCTTCTAGGGACGTTTTCGGTCTACTTGCACAAGAATGCTCTCGTCCATAGACGTTACCTGCAACGATCCATCGAATTGCTCATAAACCTCGCCCGCCCATAGCAGCACCTCCTGGCCCTTTATATCTAGACTGACCTCCGCGATGTCGCCCTCATCGAACTTGATCGACACACCCCGAATCTCGCCCGTCGGCAACTCGTCCAAACGCCGCGACCGGAAGATGCTGGCAGCGTCGGCCATTGGCTGCTTTGACGGCTGCAGTAAATCGTTTAGCCAGCAAAGTCCCCAGCGGACGTCGTTTTGATAGGTAACGACCACTGCCTCAGTCCCGTCGGCCAGTACCAAGACTAGGCGGGTAAGTTGCAGTAACGGAGCAGAGTCGTCTTGCCATTCCGGCAGGCCACCGACTCCAGACTCGCGCAGTGCCATCTCAATACCGTGCCAGTGCAAAACGACACGGCCGCGCAGGGAACGCAGCAATGCCGCTTGCCACTCAATCCATTTACGCACTGGCGACTCCGCCGCCGCCGAACAGGAGGCTGACACCCCCTGCTCGCCAGTATTGTTGTGAATCCACCGCAAGCCGATCGCGGTCGCGGTCGCATACTCGCGGCAGTGTGAAATCGTGATGAGGACTTCGTTGATGCCCAGTTGCTTCGCGACCTCCGCCGTTGAGCCATGCAAGACGACTCGCGGGCGGCCGGATGGTTCCGAAACGACTTCGATCTCTTGAAAGTGTGTCCCTTGGATGAAACCCGTGCCGAGCACTTTCATTACGGCTTCTTTCGCCGCCCACCGACCGGCGAATGGCTCGGCACTGTGTTTGCGCTGCTGGCAGTGTTCGACTTCAGCCGGCGTGTAGATGCGTTGCACGAACGAATCTCCATGCCGTTCGATCATCCGGCTGATTCGTTCGACTTCGACGATGTCTGTTCCGAGACCCACAATCACAAGCTCGCCTCCCAAACTGCGTCGCGCGAGCTTATCGTGCCGCTCGAAACCCTGCCAACGCAACGATTCG
>JAYUFI010000498.1:0-5118 GCA_043738805.1 Planctomycetaceae bacterium
TCGTAGCCACGTTCGCCAGAACGTGGGCGAGACGCTGGATGGACCCCACGCTCTGGCGAGCGTGGCTACCCCAAGATCAAGCTGTGACAAAGCACTCGCGCCCAACGGCTGATGTCTGCGTTCCAACACGAATGGTGGAGAGCCGTTTTTAAGTGTGTGTCAGCGAAATTAGCTCACGACCAGGCATTGGCCGTGCGAGGCAGCATCCTTTGAGACGGCTCGCGCCGCCGCTATCATGCCGCCCGCTTGGTCGATCTCGATTTCAACCGCTTCCTGCCCGCTCGCTGGAGACCCGCTCGATGAACTTCCCACGGCCCGATTCGGCAGGGCCGAGGCCCGCGCCGTTTCAGGCGCCTCAGGGCGACCTCGCGATCCTCGCGGGGAACGCCAATCCGCTGCTGGCTCAAAACATCGCCAACACGCTCGGCGTATCGCTGACTCCCGGCCGGGCACACGTGTTCAGCGAGGGCAACGTCTTCGTTCGCATCAAGGAAAACGTGCGAGGCAAGGATGTCTTCATCATTCAGGGCTGTCACTATCCGGTGAACGACAACTTCATGGAGTTGCTCTTCTGGATCGACGCCGCGCGCCGCGCGAGTGCCCAGAATGTCACCGCCGTCATCCCGTTCTTCAGCTACGCGCAGGGAGACAAGAAGGACGAACCGCGCGTCTCGATTCGGGCTCGCGTCTGCGCGGATGCGATTGAGGCGGCAGGTGCCGATCGCGTCCTGACGATGGACCTGCACAGCCCGCAGATTCAGGGGTTCTTCCGAGTCCCGGTCGATCATCTGTACGGTCGCAACGTCCTCGTCGAACACTTCAAAAAACTGAACGTGCCCGACGTGGTGGTGTGCAGTCCCGATGTCGGCTTCGCGAAAGGAGCCGCCGCGTACGCGGGACTGCTCGGCGCGCCGGTGGTCATCGGCAACAAGCACCGCGCCGATCACACCGAGACCGTGCAGATCCTCGAAGTGATTGGCGACGTGCAGGGCAAGAACATTTTCCTCGTGGACGACCTCACGATCACGGGCAACTCGCTGGTTGAGATGTCTCGCACGCTGAAGGCGCGCGGGGCGAAGGACATCTACGTGGCGGTGACGCACGGCGTCCTCTCGAAGGGTGCCGCGCAACGCATCGCCGACAGCGACATCAAGAAGATGTTCATCACCGACACGATCGAGAACTCGTTCGATCCGCTGCCGCCCAACGTGGAGGTCGTCTCCGTTTCACACCTGATGGCCGCCGCGATCCGCTCGATCCACGATCGCACGAGCATCAGCATGCTGTTCCCGGACAAACCCGAGGTCTAACCTCTGGCAGACAACGGGAGAGCGACGCTCCAGCGGAGCCGCTGAGTCGCGAACCCCCGTTCCACTTCACGGCTCGGCAGGAGCCTTGCTGATACCTCGTGCGGCTACGGCGAGTGGTTGCACCGCGCGGACATCGCCCACGAGTCAAACGAAGCAGCCGGTGGTCGCAACCAAAGTGAACGAAGAAAACAGAACGCTCATTGTCACTGATCTTCACTCATCCCAATCAGCGAAAATCAGCGTTCTAAATTCTTCGCGTCCGGCGAAGAAGTGGCAGGTTCGTAGTCCAGATGACACAGATTTCACGGATCAGACGAAGTTCAAGAGCACGACTCTTTCTTCGCCCTCTTCTTCTGTGTCATCTGTGAAATCCGGACTACTATCGGCTCTCCGCCATCCGTGTTGATTCTCGTGGCGAATGAGCTGCAGGGCGCTAGCCCCGGTTGAATTCGCCGCAACCGGGGCTAGCGCCCTGCAGCTGATGAGGGACACCCAACACAAATGGCGGAGAGCCCTGCTATCGTTTCGTTTCTTCGCTCGCCGTGAAGAATTGACGCGAAGACGCAAAGGATCGCAAAGTCTTGGAATCAGAATCCTGAAGAGACTCTGGACAATTCAAAGGCGGTAATATACTTGACTCAACAAGGTCACGGGAGTACAATTCGGCCGTCACGATCAAACACCGCGAGGCCGAATCATGTGCGACACCCCGAAGACCTTGGTTGAAGCTGTCAAATACTTCTCGAACATTGATCTCTGCAACGAGTACATGAAACAGGTCAAGTGGCCTGATGGCAAGATCACCTGCCCCAAATGCGGCGGCGACAACATCGGTGAACTGAAGACCCGGCGAATGCTGCGATGTAGGGCGGGCGACTGTCGCAAGCAGTTCTCGTACAAGGTCGGGACGATTTTTGAAGACTCGCCACTCGGTTTGGACAAATGGTTCGTCGCGGTCTGGTGCATCACGAACTGCAAGAATGGCATCAGCAGTTACGAACTGGCCAGAGACTTGGGCATCACTCAAAAGTCGGCGTGGCACATGCTTCACCGCATCAGGTTGGCGATGCAAGAGGGGACGCTGTTGAAGATGTCCGGCACATGCGAGGCTGACGAGACGTTCGTGGGCGGCAAGGCCAAGAACATGCACAAGTTCGCACGGGCCACCCGCATCAAGGGGCGTGGCGCGGTGGGGAAGGCGATTGTTCAGGGAGTGCTGCAACGTGGCGGTCGCGTGATTGCCGGAGTTGTCGGAAACACCAAGCGGAAGACTCTCATGCCGAACATCCGCAGCGTCGTCGAGAAGGGATCGAAGGTGTACTCGGACGCCCTCAAGTCCTACGAAGGTCTGTCGAGCGACTACGTTCACGAGACGGTAGACCATGCCCGAGAATACGTTCGCGGTGACGTTCACACGAATGGGATGGAAAACTTCTGGTCGCTTCTCAAGAGGGGAATCAACGGGACTTACATCAGCGTCATGCCGTGGCAGTTGTTCCGTTACGTTGATGAGCAAGTCTTCCGGTTCAACGAGCGACGGAAGACTGATCGTCAACGGTTTGACGAAGTGATGAAACAGGTTGTCGGACGCCGGTTGCAGTACGCGGAACTCACGAACTAGAGAGCCGTTCGGCTGTCGAGATTCAATCGCTCATGATGAGAGCGGAAGCCCCATGCGTGAGAGTTGCGCACTGGCAATGTCCAGATTTGCAACGATCACAATTTCGCTGAACCGATTCAAGAATGTGATGCGCTTGCGTATCACAGGGCTGTCGGTGTCTCCGCCAACAAGGCACGCGCATTGTTCCTTCTTGATGAGCTTCTCGTCTTGTGAAACACATCGAAACTTGGTGGCAGCCGCGTCTACCTGATCCTCTTTGCCTAGGGATACCGCCTGCAACAATACGTCTGGCTGATTAGGATCACCAAAGCCGTAAGTAAACGAGAACTCTGCGTCTAATTGCTTGCACTGAACGGACAGGCCGTCGTGGTGAAATTTGTTGTTTCCAGCCAGTGGCGCGAACAGTTTCTCGCAAATGCTGCGCAGCCGAGACTGCTTCGGTTGCGGATGACGCGTGAGTACCAGTGATTCAAATAACGAGTCCGCAACGGCCTTTGTCTTTGAGGCTGGGCAGGAAGTGGTGAGATATCCAGCGTCAACGAGTTGAAAGTTTTCGAGTGACGTGTCGCACAGAGCATCGAGAAATCGTTGGTCAGAGATTTGAACGTATTCACCGGAACTAATCCGCAATCGCGGTTTTTTGAGTTGCGCATTCCAGTATTCGATCCATTGTGAAAATGAATCGCGCGATGGTAGTTCTAGTCTCGCCAACTGACGCGCATCCGTGTCCATGTTGTCACTCAGGAAACGGCTGGCGCATTGTCCGCGATTCCACACGATCACGCCAAAGTTGCGTGGTTCCATTCGAGTCACGTCTGGAATGACTTTGGCTACTGCAAACCTAGGGTTTGTCATGATTTCATCTCGGGGAATGGTAGCTTTCGCTGGTTGGGTGCCACGTCAATCTTTCGATCCGCACAAAGCGTTCCGAATACTAATTTCGGAAGTTCGTCCTGCCTGTGTCGAAGGAAGTCGATGACCGCCTTTACTTCCTTCGCTGATAGGCCGCCCCTGAAGTGCATCGCGCGACAAGGCTCTCGAATGATCCAGCTTGGCAGTGATTGTACTCTCTCAACCCAATCGCGCAAGTATAAATCCGTGTTGATGTGATCGAGGAAAATGTGTTCAGTCCCGCCTGTGGTTGTTGAACCCGTGATCCCTAATCGGTCGCGGAGATCGTCGAGCCTCTTGATGCCTCGGTCATTGGAGCATGGGCCGCCGAACAGCGAGTGGTCATGGTCAAAGACTCGAATCAATGTCGGTCGCCCTTGGCGATCAACGGCGAGGTTTTTGTCGTGACGATCATCGTTCGCTATCCAGATGTCGAACACAACGATTCCAACGCAGATCGGCACGAGTCGCTGATTCTCCATGCAGATCTCTGGATCAATGCGAGGGAGTCTCATGCCGCCTGGGTTGAAGTCCAGATTCGAGAATAGAAGTCGTCGACCAACGTCCGACACTTTGGTTAGCGCGAAAGGCGGCAACGGCAGGCCAAGAGCGGTTCCAAGTCGAGCAGCGATGAATTCGTTTGGAATACAATATGGGTTATCGACCATGTTGCACTTATGGCGCGCCATGACAAACCCAGCGGATTTGCCGCCGTCGTCAATCATCGTTCCATACGTTTTCGCCCGCTTGCCGGGCAATCCAGTTGCACGGCTGCTGACGTGAAATACGGCCCGATAGAATGGACTAACCTGTCCAATCAGATACGATCCTGAAGTCTTCTTCGCCATTGCAAGCGTTCCAGCGGCTGCACAACTGCCAACGGATACCATCGCCGGTTTCGGACGCTCGCGATCTTCTCATGAGTTCAATTGGAGTAAGGCAATGTCAAACGACAAGAAGTCTTCCGCGTCCCGTCACAATCAGCACAACTTCGCCAAAGCGCTCCCCGCGTTCGACAAGGCCATGCGGCAGATCGCGGAAGTCCCCAAGTCGGAAGTGGACAAGCGAGAGCATGCCGAGCGTGCGGCAAGGGCCGCCAAGAAGTAGATCGCTCGCTTCTGGAAGCGGTTCAGGCAAGCCACCCGAGCAAGCGGGATCGGCGGGCGAACCAGCCCTGTTGAGTCAGGTATATTGCCGCCAATTCAAAGGGGGCAGGAGTCGTATGTTTTCGGTTCCTCAGGACTACTGCTCCACAGGCGCAGGTTTGGGGGTGCCTTCGCGCAACTGGGGTTTCAG
>JAYUFI010000499.1:0-5105 GCA_043738805.1 Planctomycetaceae bacterium
GCCTCGACCGAGTTCTATGACGCGAAGACCGGTCTGTATGAGATGGACGGCAAGAAGGTGGACCCCGCCGAACTGGTCGGCATCTGGAAGACATGGTCCGAGAAGTACCCGATCTGCTCCATCGAAGACGGCTGTGCCGAGGACGATTGGGACACATGGAAGCTGTTGACCGATGCCATTGGCGGCAAGGTGCAGCTCGTCGGCGACGACCTGTTCGTGACGAACACGCGCCGCTTGAAGGACGGCATCGCAAAGGGCGTGGCCAACAGTATTCTGGTTAAGGTGAACCAGATCGGCTCGCTGACCGAAACGGTCGATGCCGTGCAGACCGCCTATCGCAGCGGCTACACCGCCGTGATGAGCCACCGCTCGGGCGAGACCGAAGACACCACGATCGCCGACCTCGCGGTGGCCCTGAACTGCGGCCAGATCAAAACCGGCTCAGCCAGCCGCACCGACCGCATCTGCAAGTACAACCAACTCCTCCGCATCGAAGAACTACTCGGCAGCGACGCCAAATACGGTGGCACGCTCTGAGACAAGCTCTTCGACAAGTGAAGTCCAAAGCAGCCCGGCATTCCAAAATGCCGGGCTGCTTGTTTTGGTTTCGTCGAGCGGCGAGATTTCGCGATGCCGCCGCATCGGAGTCTGCGGAGAAGCAGTGTTCTTGGAAACGGTGACACGACATCAGCACTGTTTCTCCGCAGACTCCGAAACAATGGCACGTCCCCCGTTGTTTCCAAGATCGTCAGCGCAGAGCCACCCCGCCAGAAAGAGCGAGCCCCGTCGTCGATTCAGTTCCCGGGCTGCTTCAGTCGCTCTGAGCGAGTAGGCGTCAGAAGAGCTGCTCAACATCGCGTGCGCCGTGCAGGATGCGAACGATGCTGATTTCATCGTCCAGAACGCTGTAGTAGATGACGTATGGCCGAACGGGAAAGCTGCGGAGGCCCGGCTGCAATTCTTCGCAAACTTCGCCGAGAAGGGGTTGGCGACCGAGCATCTCGAACCGATCGCGGATGCGGTACACCGTTCGGGTGGCAGCCACCGGATTGCCGCGGGCGATGTAGTCCCAAATCTCGTCGAGGTCATCGCGCGCCGGAACCGTGACGCGGACCTTCATGGGGTGGCGCTCTGCTGGGCGGCCAGACGCTCGTGGCCGCGTGCGACGATGTCGTCGAAGAAGGCATTCCGTTCGCCTTCACCTTCCAACGTCACGACATCACCTCGTTCTAAGGCGGCCAGCCCGAGATCGAGTTCCCGCCGCAACTCTTCCCGCTGACGCTCGCGGTCACGCAACAGTCGCACGCCAGCCACCAGCGCCTCGTCGGCCGACGAATACTTGCCGCTCGTGACTTCCGCTTGCAGAAACTGTTCGAGATCGGGAGGTAGCATCGTCGGCATGGTTGGACTCCTTGGAGAACAGAGATGGGCAACAGCCTAACCCACGCGACAACCTGCGGTCAAAGTCAACCGCGACTGTGGTGCGATTTGTTTTGCCACTGCCCAAACCGGGCCACACAGTCCACCCGGCCGCGCCTTGAGTACGACAGAGAAGTGGCACCCGGCAAACGACTTGGTTCCGAACTTAGAATCGGCTTGTGATCTCCAAGGGTGTTTCTTGCGTTGACTGGCCTTCAACGAAGCGTTCTGCTGAGTTGAGAATTCACAAGTCTCGGAGTACATCAACGTGAACCATGTGTGGCAACGGCTGTTTGTGGGTCGCGACACCGAACTCGGTTGGCTGCATGAGGCTTGGCACAAAGCCAAGCAAGGCGATCCGCAGTTCGTCGTGTTGTTGGGTGAGAGCGGTCTTGGCAAGACGCGGCTTGTGCAGGAGTTCTATCGTTGGTTGTCGTGCCGCGAGGATCCTTTGCACAGTGGGACATCGGTCGAAGGCTACTGGCCCGATGCCTTCAACACGGATGCCGTGTCGCTCGATGTAAATCCGAAGTTTGCAGTCGAAGACAATGACCGTCGTCCGCCGATTCCGTGGTTGTGGTGGGGTCTCCGCTGGGAGAACCCCGGCGAGCGAAACGAGATCGACAGCCGTTGTGCGATCAGCACGTATCGAGGAGCGCTGCTGGCTCACGTCGCGCCATTACTCGCCGCTCGCAAATTGAACGACATGCGGAAGGATGTCCTTTGGAAGATCGGCACCGAGCTGTGCAGCTTGTACAGCTTTCTGCCGGGAATAAAGGAAGTTCTCAAGCTGAAGGACGTTTGGAAGCTGGTCCAGCAGTATGTTGCAAGCCATGAATTGCACGACCAGCGGCTTGCCTCGCCGGGGCAAGCTCTTGAACGCGAACGAACCGAACTCAAGACACTGGCGTTGGACTTCTTTCGCACGGTGCTCGATCCGTCCAACAAGGAAGCGACCACTGTGCCCGTCGTTCTGCTCCTTGATGACGCGCAATGGGCCGATCCCGACTCGCTCGACTTCGTCCAGCAACTGCTGACTGAAGCAATCGCCAAGCATTGGCCGTTGCTGGTGATCGCGACGCATTGGGAGCAGGAGTGGAACTACAACTTGCAGGTGCCGTTCACGCCGAGTGAGTCGCCCAAGCGGTTGACTGATGTCTTCGCTCGATTGACCGAGCACGGTGGTCGGCAGGTCTGCATTCTGCCCCGTGTCGCAAATCTCAGTGCGGTCGTGCAATCCGCGTTGCCCGGTGCGACACACGAGCAGCAGCAAGTCATCCTCGCCAAGGCCGATGGCAATCCCTTGCTGCTGGAGCAACTGCTCGGAGACCTATTCGACGAAGAACGAAACTTCGTCGATGGAGAACGCTCAGCAGCCCTTACCGAGCGAGCCACACACGAACTGCGCGAGGCCAAGGGTGATCTGCATCGCGTTGTCGAGAAGCGGTTCAAGCGGCTGGAGAAAACAGTCCGCCGGGCGCTCGGGTGGAGTAGTCGGCAGGGGATGCGATTTCTGACCCGCGTCACCGAAGCGATCGCAGCGAAGCTGGCCCCGGAGCTACCGAGCACAGATGTTGTGACGGCACTACAAGCTGGTGAGACACCACACAGTTTGATTCAGTTCATAGACGCCGGTCGGTGCAACCTCGGACTCTTCCGCCAGCGAGTCTTCCACGAGATCGCCGAGAACGATTTGAAGTTCAGTTCGGAAGACACGGCTCTCGTCGATGAAACAGTTCGCGCCACGTTACTTTCATGGCTGCGCTCGGACGAGATCGACGAACTGCCCGAGGCGGAACGTCAAGACGCCCTCCTCATGGCACGCCACTGGCTCAAACCAAATGAGCGATCATCAGATAACGACTGGACCGCATGGGGCCAAGCACTGATGAAGCTCACGCAGTTGCTCCAGAGAGATTACCTCTGGGACCAAGCACTTGGAGCCGCCCGCGAGTTCGCGGACTCTCGCCCCGGAGGCTGGCCGATCGCATTGGTGCCGAGTGGACGGCAAATTGACATCATTGATCTGCTGCACACGCTTTCTGATTACCCGCGCGCCGCACGGCTGCTTCTCGCGCTAAAAGACGAAGTGAGCGAATTGAACTTGGATGACGACAATAATCTGCGTGAACTCGGCCGTATCTATGAGCGACTCGGAATCGTTCAGTTCGAGTCGGGGCGGCATCAGACAGCGCTGGTGTCGCGCCGGCAGAGCGTCGAAATCGACGAAGAATTATTCAAGAGAAGAGGCAAGTCACCTGATCGTGAAACGGCGCTGGGGGATCTCAGTACCTCTTTGGCAAGATTGGGCGACGCCGAGTACGCAATAGGAAATCGCGATGTTGCACTGGCTCGCTATGACGAGAGCCTTGAACTGGCCAAACGACTCGTGACGGAGTTTGGCGAGTCCCTTGGGAGCCTGAGCCGCCTCGGAAGCATGTGGTCCCGCATTGGCGATGTCGAATTCGATGCGGGAAATCGGGACAGCGCGCTCGCCCATTTTCACAAGAGTCTCGAACTGGACAGACAGGCCGTGCGTGCGTTTGGCGAATCCGTCGAGAGACTGAAGAGTCTTTGTGTTTCATTGAACAAGGTGGGCGACATCGAATTAGATGCAGGTAATCTAGACGGTGCGCGAGCCTGTTATTGTGAGTGTCTCGAACTGGCCGAACGGATCGTAACCGAGTTTGGGGGGACGCCCTCTAACCTAAGTTACGTCATCGCCTCGTTGCATAGATTGGGCGATGTCGAACGTAATGGGGGAGACTTAGACGCGGCTCAGTTCACCTATAATCGCAGCCTAGAATTGGCCGAGCGGATCGTGACGGAGTTTGGCGGGTTCCCTGACAGCCTACGCGAACTCAGTATCTCGCTGAACAAGGTGGCAGATGCGGAACTTGTGCTAGAGAAATGGGACTGCGCGCGGAACCACTTTCACGAGAGCCTAAAGCTGTTCGAGCGGATCGTGGCCGAATTTGGTGAAACCCCCACCAGTCTCCGTGACTTGGCGCTCTGTGAATTCCGAATGAGTTTGATCGAAGAGGCTGAAGACCGGAATGCGGCGATCCGGCGGCTGGAACGAGCCAGTCAGATAATCGAACAAATCACGGCCAAAGGTTGGGGCACGCCTCAAGACGCGGAGCTTATGGAGTTCTTCAAAACGCGGCTCTCAGAGCTGATCAGTCAAGATGACACCGCGTAGCGTGTCGGCGGGGTGGCATGCTTGCCCGGCTTCGGCAAGCATGGAGCTTGCTTGGCGAGGCTTGGCGATTAAGAACGAGTCCAAGGTCACTCGTTGCGAGTTCGTCCGATGGTGGTGAATCTCATCTCACGCAAACATGCTCGCCGAAGCCGGGCGAGCATGCCACCCGTTCCGAGGATGCAGTCGCCATTGGGTGGTAGCCCTGTCGCTCCGCGACAGGAAGCGAGATCGCGCGAGTGGCAATTGTCGCTCATTCCGGGTGACTCGACAGATCGATGTCCCCTGTTGATCGCGCCCCCTGTCGCGAAGCGACAGGGCTACCTTCTCAGAATCGCTTGTCCCGCAGGGTTTCGTTGGGAGCCACCAATTGACGACGGCACCTCAAAACGATGCCTGGGGCACCTGTGATTGAGTCCGCTCGCGTCGCGATATAATGTTACCGCTCACTCAACGCATCTGACGATGAATCGAACATTGAGGCAGG
>JAYUFI010000500.1:0-1918 GCA_043738805.1 Planctomycetaceae bacterium
ACGGAGCGTTCTCATGCGGAAGTGGACCATTCTTGCCATTGGATTTTTGATGGCCATCGTCGGGCGAGTCAGCGCTCAAGAGACTCTGACACCGCCAACCGCGTCATCGGCACCGGTGATGTCGGATTACACGATGTCGAACGATGGCCCGTTCGCCCCGACCAACCAAGATTATTGGGTCACCGCCGATTATCTGTTGGGTTGGATCAAGGGAGATCATCTGCCGAAGTTGGTCACGACCAGTCCAACGACCGTCACTGATACGACAAAGGCTGGCGTCTTAGGACAACCGACAACGAGCGTCCTTCTTCAGGGCTTAGTCAATCAAGATTCTCGCTCTGGATTCCGTCTCGGACTTGGTTACGTGTTCGATCACGACTACGGCCAAGCGATCGAAGCCGGGTTCATCTATCTGCCCGGCCAAGAATCAAGTTTTGGGTTCTCCTCAGCGCAACATCCGATCCTCGCGTTGCCTTACACGGATGTGAAAGTGACTCCGAACGTGGCCGCCGCCACCTTGATCGCTTTTCCCGGTCTATCGACGGGCTCCATCAATGTTGAGGCGAAGTCCGGCGGATTCTACGGAGCCAACTTGGGACTCACCGAACGTGTTTGGGAAGAGAATGGACTGCGTCTGGACGCGCTGCTGGGATATCGCTTTGCCGCCTTCAACGACTCACTCCACATCGGCTCGCACATCAACGAGTTGGCTCCGAACCCCGGAACAGTGATCAGCACGATCGACCAGTTCAAAGCCCAAAACGTTTTCAACGGACTAGATATGGGAGCCCGAACAACCTTCGCCTGGAACAACTTGTCGTTGGGACTGCTTGGTAAAGTGGCCGTGGGTAACTTGAACCGCACGGTGAATATCAATGGCAGTCAAGTCGTGACCGTGGCTCCGGCAGCTCCCGACGTTCGTTCCGGCGGGATGTACGCTTTGAAAAGCAACATTGGTAGACACAACAATAGCGGAGTTAATCTGCTTCCCGAATTGGGCGCGAACCTCAGTTGGCAGATGCGATCGAACGTCGCTCTGCGAGTCGGCTACTCCGCGTTGTTCCTCAACCAAATCGTACGAGCGGATGACCAAATCGACTTTAAGATCAACCCTGATCTCCTCTCACCGGCAACCGCCAACTCGACTCCGCAACGTCCCAAATTCAGTGAAATTCACAGCGACCTGTGGATTCAAACGCTCAACCTCGGCGTCGATTTCAAGTTCTAACGCACAAGGCCAACGGACCAAACTTGACCGACCTCCGCTTGCGTGAGTTTCAACTCTCCACGCAGTCGCGATCCATACAGCTTGAGCCGGATCGTCTGCGGTAACTCTTCGAGCCATTCGACATCACCGCTGTCCCAACGTTGGACTAATCCGCGCTCACGGCTCACCGGACCTTCGTAGTCGAGGTACTCCAAACGGTGATTGGCAATCCCCTCGGCGATCAACATCGCCGGGCTCGCTGAGAGAAGCCATCGCTCCGGACTCTCCCGTAAACGCCACGAACGGAGCGTCCCCTCTCGCTCGACGAGCAAATCCCAGTGCAAGAACGGGTGGTCGTGAATCAAGATCGCAAAACGTAGCACTACTGCATCACCCCTTTGGTGATCGACATGAAGGCATCTTCCAGCGTTTCGGTCTTGCCGTGGAACTCGATGACCGGGAAGTGGTGGGCCATCATCCCTTTCAGCAGACCGTGTTGAGCTTCGGCGTCGCCATCAAATTCAAAGGCAACGTCCGATCCGGCGACTTGCACTTGTGAGACAAACGGTTGCTCGGACAACCAGCGTTCGAGGGCTTGCACTCCGTGCTTCAAATGATCGGCGGTGAGCAGTTTGACCGCGATCGTCTTCTGACCCACTTGGCCTTGAACCTGCCGTTGCTGCTGAGACAGCTCGTCGATCGACCCGTAAG
>JAYUFI010000501.1:0-1912 GCA_043738805.1 Planctomycetaceae bacterium
GTTCACAGGGCCATCAACGAGGTCATCGAGCTGCTCCCAGAACTCATTTTCGAGCTGGCGTCGTTCGATCGGAAACGCCGAGATGACGGCAACGTACTCCGCTTCCGGCGTCGTCGAATACTGAGTGTGCTTCGCTTCCAAAGCCATGTATTTCTTCCACGTCTCGGTAATGAGCGAATTGACCTTGTCGAGCTTTTCTCCCTCCAACCGAATCGTTTTGGCAAACCAGTGGCTTAGTCGAAGCTCTCCCGTTTTCAGCCAGACGATGGTGTCGTTGCTCTCAGCGTCGGTGCTCTCGGGAGGCTGCAAATCGAGACCCGCGGCGTGCGTGTCCAGTCTTTGTCCGCCAGCGTTCGGACTCGGTGGCTCTTGCCAGAAGCGGCGCAGGCCCGAGGGGAGTTCGGGGGCCTCGCCTCGATCCAACTCGAGTTGTGGTACATACGTTTCTCGAATAGTTCCGTCAGGCCCGGACACGCGATCGACCCTTGCTTGACAGAGCGACCAAGCGAACCATTTTCCTCGTCGCGTAATCGCGATTTGAAGCGGCAGATACCCGCGATTCCAACCCAGAAGTTGTTGGTAGCGAAGGATTGACGAATCAATGGCCAGACCACCCGGCGTGGCGCTCATCGCAGACAGACCACCTCCCGACATCATGCCAGGACTCCCCCCGCCCATTCCCACTTGCGGTGCGTCAATCAAAAAGTGGCGAGCACGGTCGCTGTGCTGATCTTGATACAAGGGAAGATTGAGGCGGAGGAACTTCTGTTGTGCCACCGGAAGTGCCGAATCAATGTCGGTCCAAAAGTCGTTTTCGAGCGTCGAGGTCTCTGTATCGAGGTTGCTGATCGTCACGATTTGAACGCCATTCTTTGTTGGCTCCCGCTTTGCTACCCGGCTTTCGTAGAGAAGATACTCTTGGTGTCTGGCATTCATGATTCGTTCAATCGCAAGACGCTGCTCGCTGTTCAGTTCGTTGAGTCCGAATTGGGGATGCAGCTTCACTCCGTCGGCCGTGAACTGCACGATGGCGTTCACTTCGAGAGGGTCGCGAGACTCTTCTTCGAGTTGTTTCTGCCGCTGCTGGTCGAGGCGTTGCCGTTCCACCTCAGTGACGTAGTGTTCAATCGCAGCGGCCTTCTGCGAAGCCGTTGGGGTCGGTGCTCGGTGTGCTTCGCTTGGCCTTGATTGTTGGTCCAGCCAACTGATAAAGAACACGGTCCCCACCAAGCCCGAGAATGTTCCCATCGCGATGATCAGAGTCCTCACAATACTCTTGCCAACCGACCATGAGCGACGAGGTTTCACTGTTTTCGCAGGACCAGCCGCGACGGGTTGACTGCGAATCGTTTCCACGTCGAGTTTGACTTCGCTGGCCTGCTGGTAGCGGCGGTCAGGTTCCTTTTCGAGCGTGCGGAGGACGATCTCGTCGAGTCGCACGTCGAGCGAATACTTCTGCGACGGCGGGGCGAAGCGGCCCAGAGGCAACTCGCCCGTGAGCAGCTCATAGAAGACGACGCCCAGCGAAAAGATGTCGGCGCGATGGTCGATGCTGCGGCTTCCCTCCATCTGCTCGGGAGCCATGTAGACCGGCGTCCCCATGATCTGGTGCGTGCCGGTCAGCGTCGGGAAGCTGGCCTGTTTGCCGAGCAGCTTGGCGAGGCCGAAGTCTGCGATTTTCACCCGGCCCCGTTTGTCGATCAGAATGTTCTCGGGCTTGATGTCGCGGTGGACGACCCCTTCCTCGTGAGCGAACTGCAGCGCGTCGCAGATTTGCGTGACGATGCCGAGTGCCTGCGGTGCGCTGATCGTCGCGGTCAAAGAGGAATGGGACGGAGACGCAAATCCGGGATCGTTCCCTGTGAGCGGCAGGGCGCTAGCCGCCGGCGATTGCACGAAACCGGCGGCTAGC
>JAYUFI010000502.1:0-1909 GCA_043738805.1 Planctomycetaceae bacterium
CGACCGATGAGCGACCTCGTGGTGGATAGCAGTGTCGTGTTCAAGTGGTTCGTGGCCGAAAACGACTCCGACATCGCCCATTCCATTTTGGACGCATGGCAGTAAAAAACTGAAGTGCCCCAGCCCCGTTTCTCGATTTCAGAATCTGGTGTCGCGTTTCTTCAACAGGTCAGTCTGATTTGAGTCGAAGACAAAAGAGGAACAGTAATGATGACGCTTCGTAAACTCCGCGGTTTTCTCGTATTGATCCTGATCACCATCGGGTGCGACAAAACAACCAAGGTCGCGGAAGCACCACCCGATGACCCCCGCCGCTACACGGAATCTTCTTCTCGAACTGGATTCTCGTACTTGCCGCCGGAAGGATGGAAGCTCGAAACACAGCCGCAAGGCTTTCGGATTGCCAGAGGAGAAGTGACTGACGGTGTTTCGCCATATATCATGATCGATATTGGTCTGCTGCCAGAGTCATTCGACAAGCTCATTGATAATCGCCGCTCAGATTATTCCGTGTCTCCATCGAACAAGAACATTTCTGAGGTTCCCTTTCAAACCAGTGCGGGTTTGAAGGGAACGAAATTCGTTTTTGAACGCAATGGCAAAACCAGAATGCAAATGTACGTGCTGGATGGGGGGAACAGGTACTTTCAGTTTCAATGTGCTGCGTCTGTGCAATCAGGTGACAAATTTGATCAAACGTTTGACGACGCCGTAAAGAGTTTGTGGGCATCACCCACATGGAAGCCAGTTACGGATTAGGACGCCACGCTGCGCGAGCCTTCATCGACGGCCCGTTTGTCTTGGGCACGTTCATTGGTGGCACGAGTCTTTCATTCCAAACCAACATCCGACATCCGTTTGCTGAGACTGCCAAGCATGATTCGAATCGCGTTCCTGCTTCCCTTCACGTTGATTGCTGTCACCGCGCCCTTCGCGCAGAGCAAGCCGCCCGTCGAGAGCGACTTTTACCGGTTGCTCGCGCTCGACATTCCGAAGGAGATCATGCTCGAGGCGGGCGGGATCGAACTGTTGGCGAACGGGCAGGCGGCGGTCTGCACTCGGCGTGGCGAGATTTGGCTGATCGATAAGCCGTTCGCCGATCCCGAGACTCTCATCAAACCGGCCGATGTGAAGTGGAGCCGCTTCGCGCACGGACTGCACGAGGTGCTCGGCATCGCCGAACGAGACGGCTGGCTGTACGTCACGCAGCGCGGCGAAGTCAGTCGGCTGAAGGACACCGATGGCGACGGCAAGGCCGATCTGTTCGAGACCGTCAACGACTCGTGGCACATCAACGGCGACTACCACGAGTACGCCTTCGGTTCGCGGTTCGACAAGGACGGAAACATCTGGGTCGTGCTCTGCCTGACCGGTTCGTTCGACAGCAGTTCCAAGTATCGAGGCTGGTGTCTGCGGATCACGCCCGACGGCAAGATGATCCCGACATGCAGCGGCATCCGCTCACCCGGCGGCATCGGCATGAACGCAGCCGGTGAAATGTTCTACACCGACAATCAGGGGCCGTGGAACGGGACGTGTGCTTTGAAACATCTGATCCCCGGCAAGTTCGTCGGCCATCCCGGCGGCTTCAAGTGGTACGACGAACCCGAGGTCAAAGCGGCGATGGGTCCGCGTCCGAAGGAACCCGAAAGCGGCAGCCGCTTCATGACCGAAGCGGCGAAAATTCCCGAGTACGTTCCGCCAACAATCTTGCTGCCGTACACGAAGATGGGCAAGTCGGCGAGTGGCGTCGCGTGTGACACGACCGGCGGCAAGTTCGGTCCGTTCCAGAACCAGATGTTCGTGGGAGACCAAAGCGACAGCACCGTCATGCGCTGCTTTCTCGAAGAGGTCGGCGGCAACTATCAGGGAGCCTGCTTCAAGTTTCGCGAGGGCTTCGGGTCGGGAA
>JAYUFI010000503.1:0-1909 GCA_043738805.1 Planctomycetaceae bacterium
CGGTCATTACGCTCCTTCCACAATTTGACTGACGACTTCGCTTTCGTGTCCGCCTTCTGCGCCGCGCTCCACCAGCGTTCGTAAGTTGTCGGCTTCCACTCATCGAGTAAGAACTGCTTGATCGCTGACATGTCGGTAATCTGATCCGACAGCAGCATGAATCGCCCGTGACGCCAACACGCGCGGATTGTCGGCCAACGTCGCGCCGTGGCCGCGAGTAGCCCAAGGCCGGCGAGGTAATGCCCCATGCTGTCGGTGTTGATGCCGTCGAATGGGAACGCTCGCAAGGTTTGATTCATGGCTTGCCTCCCTTTCCCGGCTGACGGCTCGCACGAACGTCGGCGGCTCGGAGTAGTGCTTCAAGGTACGCCAATGTCAGCGGTCCCAAGTCGCGCGGTTCGCTTTTTGGAATCACTTCGGATGTAACCGGTTCGCCCTCGCGCTTGGGGCCGAGCAACTCGGCGACCATTTGTAACCAACTCGGCGACGTGAGCGTGAACTCGGTATTTGTTTCGTTCCACTCACCGCATGCGCCGACGTACTTCGCATTGGTGCGAACCTGCGTTGGATTTGGAAAGAAGTTCGTGACCGGCAGTAGGGGAGTTCCGTCGGTCAATCCAAAAACGTCATTGCGTCCTCGCGGACTGCGCAAGACCGTCCGCACTTTTCCGTGGTGGCACGCAATCAAGTAGACCACCAGCGCTGTGAGTTCATCAGTCTTCGTCAGCCACGCTTGCCAAGCGGCAAGCGCACTCGCCGCTTCGTGCCGCAGGGCGGGAAGAAATGGAACCTTGAGATTGCGAGACAACTTGGCCCGCTCCACGTCGCTGAGATTCAAACGCTTGTCCAAGCTGGCGGCACGAACGTCGGGAAACTTTCCCCACAGTTCAGCAACTTCATCTTTCGACCGCAGCCGTTCCCGCCATTCCGCAGCGATGTCAGGGAGTCGAGGAATCAACGTAGCCTGGACAACCTCATCGAGCTTGTCGCGGGCGTTCGCGATGTGGTCCTTCAAAGCGTCTTGCCATCTTCCGACCGACTTCCCCCAATCATGCCACCGAGCCGCCATCACGAGCGCCGTGCCGAAGGGCGTTTTCTGAAGTCCGAGGGATTGCACAAGCTCGCGCGCCTCAGCTTCAACATCCGCCAAGTGATTCGCTAATGAAACCCATTCTTGCGAGCCGCTCAGGAAGTCGGCGTTCAGGCTGTCGTCGTCACCCGAACCGGGCAGCACATCGAAATCGCGGTCCTTGGCGTCTCCCGTCCAACCGATGTCTGAGCGATAACCGCCCGCCGACTTCGGCAGCAGCAGCGTCATGCCCGACTGAATGTCAGCCGCGCGTCGCAATTCCCATCGGCCGGTCTCGAAGTTCCACTCCCAAGCAACTCTCGCTTTGCCGACGAACTGGCGGAATTCAAAGAATGGAACAGAGCAAAGTTCCTCGCGACTCGGAGCCGACTCGTGCGGTTCCTTCACTTTGCGTGGATCGAAGTCGCGCCAGAAGACATGAATATCGACGTTGCGATCTTGGTCACGCACGAACTGAGACACGTTCGTGAACCCGCCCGCGAGATCCGGCTCGGTAGAAAACAGTTCAAAGAAGTCGTCGGGGCGAATGACGACCTCCGACTCAACGACCAAGGTCGCCTGGCTCTCTTTCGTCGCCAACACCGCATTCAATGCGTCGCGATAGGCAACTCCGTCACCTTGTTTCTTGATAACAGCCTCAAGCAACTTCTTCGCGGTATCAAGAGCTTTCTTTTCATAAGGTCCAACTCGTTTCGCGTTGGGACTGGCATCGCCCTTGTTGCTGTCGTCCGCCTTCGGCATCCAGAATGAAGCCGATGCTTCTGGCTGTTTTCCTTCGCGGTTCAATCGTCCCAGTCGTTGAATGACCGACGGCCACGG
>JAYUFI010000504.1:0-5079 GCA_043738805.1 Planctomycetaceae bacterium
GTCGAGAATCGCGTTTCGGTCCACGATGTCCATGCCACGCTGTTGCATCAGTTGGGCATCGATCACTCACGCTTCAGTGTGAAGTTTCAAGGACTCGACTCGCGGTTGACCGGTGTTGAGGGCGCTCGCGTGGTGAAAGAATTGTTGGCTTAGGTGAGCTGCAAAGTGGGCGAGTCACTCCGTGGCTCAAAGATTTTGGTCACGGAGAGGCCCTGTTTTTTGCCTGATCGACAAAATCGTCAAAGTTTGACAGCCGCATGGTCGATGTTCCGAGGAGATATCCTGTCCGAACTGGAGTTCGACATGTCTCGCTTGAAATCGGAGCAAGGTTGCTCCTCGGAAAATTGTGGCTCGGAGCCGGTGGTGTCGTCGTCTTACGGCTCGTTGCCGGACACGCTGGCGTCTGTGGCCTGCGGGTTGGATTTGGCAGCGATGGAGTCACCGACTTCCATTGTGGCCAGCGATGTCACGAACAAAGACGTGACCGCGAACGAAGTCGCTGTCAAAGACGCGACTGCTGAGGAAAAGAGGCCGCAAGTCGCTGTTGCAACCGAATCGGCGTTCGGTTCGCCTGCGAGTTCAGTGCGGACGAAGCGACCGACTCACTGTAACTCTGCTTCCAAAATGTCAGCGCCGCCGCGAAAGCCGGGGCCGCCTCGGTCGTCGTCGATTTGGGAAACGTTTCGTTCGCGTCGCGTCCGCGTGCTGCTGACTCTTGTGGGTGTCTTGATGATTGCTGGGCTCGTGGGTTTGAATATGAAGGGCTCGAACTCATCTGCCGACACCGATGATATGGAACTGGAGATGTCTGAGTTTGGAGAAGGCCAGAGCGCCGACTTAGCATCGACCACAGGTTCGACGGGAGCCCCGGCAGTCTTTGACCAGGGCTTTGATAACCAGCCGATTGGCACCGCAGATGCGAATCCGTGGGAGACATCGCCCGCTCACTTGCCGCCGTTGGGATTGTCTCCGATGAATGACTCGGCTGTGATTCCAGCGGGTGGGATGGATCGTACTTCAGCGTCGGGACCGCGCGGTGCGTGGCTCACGGGGCAGATTGAATTGGAATCAAGCGGCGTTGTGCCGGTGAGTGGTTATCGGTCGAGCGGGTTTGGTCGGAGATAGTTTTGAAGGCGTCGAGTCATTCGGTGACTTGAAGGTTCCGGTCACGGAGTGACCGGTCTACGTTTTGGCGTGATGAGTTTGAGGAAGACCGAGCATGTACTCGCATTACTGGAGTTTGGAGCGACCGCCGTTTGAGAACACGCTTGATCCGGCGTTCTTCTTTCCCAGTCAAACTCATCAGGCGGCTTTGTGGAAATTGCGTTACCTGATCGAGAACCGAAAAGGTGCGGGAGTACTTGTCGGCCCGACGGGATCGGGCAAGACGATGGTCGTGCATCGCTTGGCAGAAGAATTAGGTGACGACGCGGGTCCGTGGGTGCATGTTGTGTTTCCGCAGATGTCGGCCGATGACTTGCTCAGTTATCTGGCGCTGCAACTTGGTTGCGAATCAGTCAGCGAAAAACAACTGCCGTTACCACGCAGTGTGTCGTTGCGAGTGATCGAGCAGGCGTTTGTCGAACTGACACGACAGGGGCGTCATCCGGTGATCGTGGTCGATGACGCGCACTTGATTGACGATCCGGAAACGTTGCAAGCGTTGGAGTTATTGCTCAATTTTCAACAAGCGCCGCACTGTGAGTTTTCACTGATCCTGTTGGGCGATCGCTTGTTGTTATCACGACTGACTCGCATGCCGCGATTCGATGAGCGCTTGATCGCTCGGTCGATGTTGCAGCCGTTGTCTGGTGATGAGGTCGCTCGTTACATCCGCTTTCGATTGGAAGTTTCGGGCGCGCGGAGTTCGATGTTCAATGATGCATCGTTCGATGAAATTGCGACGCTGTCTGGTGGCACTCCGCGACGGATCAATCGTCTGGCGGACTTGGCGTTGCTGGTCGGATACGCCGACAACCGCATGTCGCTTTCGGCGGATGACATTGTCGCTGTGAATGAAGAGTTGGCGACGGTGGGCGTGGACTGAGAGTGACGAAGAGTTCGCGCTCTGTCGCCCGGTTTTTCAAACCGGGTGCAGGTATCGTACGGAGGCGTATCGCCCGGTTTGGAAAACCGGGCTACGAGTTCGTCAGTGACTCGTTTACTTTGTTTTCTTGGCCGCGACGATCTTTGATGGCGGACCCGCGACAATTTTAGAGGGTACGGATGCGGCACGTTGTTGAGCTGAATTGCTCGAAGCGAGGAAGTCCTTTTTCGAGAGCTGTTGCGGAAGCTCACCGAAGTTGAACGCTGTTCCGTTGACGCCAGCGGTCAAGGTGATGCTGGCGAATTGATCGTTGGTCGTGACGGCGGACAACGTCTTTGATGGCGTGTCTTTGCCGTCGCGATGAGTTGTCGGCTGCGATTCGACGATGCGGTAAGTGCCCGCTCGCAGGTTGTCGAAGAGATAAGCTCCGTCACTTCTGGTTTGGCGTGTGAGGTTCACGGCGTTGCCGAGTGTGTCAGTCCCGATCAACGTCACAGTGACTCCGACAATGGGTAGTTCATTCGCATCGAAGTTGCCGTCGTTATTGGTATCAACGTAGACGAAGCCGCTGAGGCTGGCTGGTTGCGGTTCGAGGAATGTCGTCGCTTGCGATGTGTTGTTGATGAGCGTGACTTCGGTCTCACGTCCGCTGACGGTCGCCGTGTTCGTGACGGAGCCGCTGGTGCCGACGTTCGCACGGACGATCAACGTGACAGTCGCCGTGGCGGAGCGAGCGAGGCTGCCGAGGTTCGCGGTGATCGTCCCGTTGGTGTTCTGCACTGCGCCGCGAGTGGATGTTGCGGAATCGAGCGTCAGGCCGGTGGGCAACACATCGACGACGGTGATTCCCGTGGCATCTGACGGGCCGTTGTTCGTAACCAGCAGCGTGTAACTAAACGCTTGGCCGAACGCGATTGGTGTGGCGCTGACTGTCTTCGTGATCATCAAATCGGTGATCGTGATGACTTGTGTCGGTTCGGAATCTTGATTGTTGGCCGGGTTGGAATCGGTCTCTCGCCCGGTGACAGTTGCGGTGTTGTTGAGGTTGTTCGTCGTTGAGGAATTCACTCGCACGGTGACGGTGATCGTTGCTGTCGCGTTGTTGGCGAGATTACCGAGTGAGCCGGTCAGTGTGCCGTTCGCGACGGAGACAGTTCCTTGAGTGGTCGTTGCCGAGACGTAGGTGACACCGGCAGGCAGCGGATCGGAAACGCTGACGCCGGTCGCGTCCGATGGACCGTGGTTCGTGACGATCATCGTGTAGGTCAGCAAGTTTCCGGCAGTGACAGGATCGACGTCGTCGGACTTCACGATTTCGAGGTCAGTGCGTGTGATGACGACGGTCGGTTCGGAGTCTTGGTTGTTCAACGGGTTCGAGTCCGTTTCTCGTCCGGTGACGGTGGCAGTGTTGTTGAGGTTGTTCGTCGTGGAGGCGTTGACTCGCACGGTGACGGTGATGGTCGCCGTCCCGTTGTTGGCGATGTTGCCGAGCGTTCCTGTCAGCGTGCGGTTCACAACGGAGACGGTTCCTTGTGTGGTTGTCGCCGAGACGTACGTGACACCGGCGGGAAGCGGATCGGAGACGCTGACGCCGGTCGCGTCAGACGGGCCGTGGTTGGTGACGACCATCGTGTAAGTCAGCAAGTTTCCGGCAGTGACCGGATCGACGTCGTCCGACTTCACGATTTCGAGATCAGTGCGCGTGATGACAACGGTCGGCTGCGAAGACGAATTGTTCGACGGAATCGGATCGGGTTCTCGTCCGGTGACAGTGGCGGTGTTGTTGAGGTTCGTCTTCGTGGAAGCATTCACCCGTACGGTGACGGTGATTGTCGCAGTCGCGTTGTTGATGAGACCGCCGAGCGTTCCGGTGAGCACTCCGTTCGCGACGGAGACGCTCCCTTGAGTCGTCGTCGCGGAGACGAACGTCACACCAGCAGGAAGCGGATCGGAGACTGTGACGCCGGTCGCATCGGATGGGCCGCGATTCGTGATAACCATCGTGTAGGTCAACAGATTTCCGGCAGTGACGGGATCAACGTCGTCCGTCTTCACGATTTCGAGATCAGTGCGCGTGATGACGACGGTCGGTTGATTGCTGCGATTGTTGCCGGGGGTTGGATCAGGCTCGTTGCCTGTCACCGTCCCTGTGTTGTCGAGGTTTGTGGTCGTTGCGGAGTTCACTCGCACCGTGACGGTGATCGTCGCGATCGCATTGTTGATGAGACCGCCGAGCGTCCCCGTGAGAGTGCCGTTCACGATGGAGACCGTCCCCTGAGTCGTCGTCGCGGAGACGAATGTGACTCCGGCGGGGAGCGGATCGGAGACCGTGACGCCGGTCGCATCCGAAGGGCCGTGATTCGTGACGACCATTGTGTAAGTCAACAAGTTACCGGCAGTGACCGGATCAACGTCATCGGTCTTCACGATCTCAAGATCAGTCCGTGTGATAACCACGGTCGGTTGCGATGAGGAATTGTTCGACGGAACCGGATCGGGTTGATTGCCGGTGACGATGGCCGTGTTGTTGAGATTCGTCTTCGTGGAGGGATTCACTCTCACGGTGACAGTGATGGTTGCCGTCGCGTTGTTGAGGAGGTTGCCGAGCGTTCCTGTCAGCGTTCCTGTCAGCGTTCCGTTCGCAACGGAGACCGTTCCTTGTGAGGTCGCAGCCGAGACGAACGTGACACCGGCGGGAAGCGGATCGGAGACACTGACGCCCGTTGCATCCGACGGGCCGTGATTGGTGACGACCATCGTATAAGTCAACAAGTTACCGGCAGTGACGGGATCAACGTCATCGGTCTTCACGATCTCAAGATCGGTGCGTGTGATGACAACTGTCGGCTGCGAGGAGGAGTTGTTTGACTGCGTCGGGTCCGGTTCACGACCTGTAACGGTCGCGGTGTTGTTGAGGTTGTTCGTCGTCGAGGCATTCACTCGCACGGTGACGGTGATCGTCGCCGTCGCATTGTTGGCGAGACCGCCGAGCGTTCCTGTCAGCGTGCCGTTCGCGACGGTGACCGTTCCTT
>JAYUFI010000505.1:0-1906 GCA_043738805.1 Planctomycetaceae bacterium
GCGCGGAGCTCGCATCTACGGAGAGGTTGTCGGCTACGGTTCGACGGCCGACGCCTATCGCATCACGGATATTCATCCCGAAGGTCGCGGTGCGGTGGCGTGCATCCGCATGGCTCTGCGCGATGCGAGCCTCAATCCGGAAGACATTCAATACATCAACGCCCACGGGACGAGTACCGAGGTCAACGACAAGGTCGAAACGTCGGCGATCCGCCAGACGTTCGGGGATGTCGCCTACAAAACTCCGGTGTCGAGCATCAAGAGCATGATGGGGCATTTGATTGCCGCCGCGGGAAGCGTCGAGGCCATCACCTGCCTGCTGACCATCCGCGATGGAGTGCTGCCCCCGACGATCAACTATCGCACGCCCGACCCTGAGTGCGATCTCGATTATGTTCCGAATGAGGCTCGCGAGGCCCCGGTTCGGCGAGCACTGTCCAACAGCTTCGGCTTCGGTGGGCAGAACGTGTCGTTGATCTTCTCGGAGTACATCGGTTGACCGAACTCCAGCATGGACGAGTTGAGTTGCTTTCGCGGTTGACGACCTGCCGCGCCCGTTGATTGTTCATCCGTTTCAGGATGTGCGGTCACGGAACGCCACGGCGGTCTGGTTCGAGTCTTGAGTCGTTTCGCCCGTGGAGAAGAGCAATTGAACTGGCTGCTCGGTGTGATCGCCGTGTTGCTGCTCCTCGATCTGATCTTGCGAGTGGTCTACGTGCGGCTGGTCCTGCGAATTTTTGAGGCCAAGCCGCCGTTTAGCGCACCCACATTGCCGCCCCATCCCCTGGCCGAGACGATCGAATTCCCAACCGGAAACGGTCTCGTGCTTCGCGGCAGTCTGTACTGTCACCCCGAGCGAAGCTCGCGCGGTCTGATCTTGTTCTGCCCCGAGATGGATTGCAGCCACTGGTCGGCCATGTCGTATTGCAGCGGCCTGATCGACAACGGCTTCGATGTCATGTCCTTCGATTTCCGTGGACAGGGTGAGAGTGATCCCCAGCCCGACTACGTCCCCAACCACTGGCCGACGATGTTTGAAGTTGAAGACGTTCGCGCAGCGCTCGACTTCATTCAAACCCGCGACGATTTGCGGGGGTTGCCACTGGGAGTGATGGGCATCAGTCGCGGTTCGGCACCGGCGCTCATTGGCGCGGCGGAGTGCCCCGGTGTCGGGGCCGTTTGTTGCGAAGGGGCGTACTCGACCGATTCGCTCATGCTCTACTTCATGCTGCGTTGGGCGACGCTCTATGTTCCGGCCTGGGCCTTGAGCCTCGTGCCCAAATGGCATTACCGGATCACGTCCAAAATGGTCCGCTGGACGAGCAGTATCCTTCGTCGACGACGCTATGTCGTGTTGGAAAAGTGGTTGCCAAAACTCAAGGGTCGCCCCGTGCTGCTGGTGGCTGGTGAGCGAGACAACTACGTGCATTCGGATGTGACTCGTGAACTCCAGCGGCGAATCAAATCGTCGTCCGCCAAAATCTGGCACGTTCCCCGGGCGAAGCACAACCAGGCGCGAGCCACCGCCGGTGCCGAATACGATCGCCGCCTGACCGACTTCTTCTCGCAGCTTCAGACGCCAATCACGGCGACCTGACTTCCAGAGACATTTATGGTGTGTCCGACAGTAGTGGCGAGCCGGCGGCGTAAGCTCAATGGCACTCACTTTGAGAACATTTCAGAATCTGCTGCTATTTGAAGTCGCTGAATTCGCAAGAATTCAGCCGAGTTCGGCGATCCTCTGAACTCTTGCGAGTTCAGCGACACACCAAAGTAAGTGCCATTGGGCTGACGCACCCGGCTCACCAAGAAAGTCTCATCGAAGATCCCGTGTTCCGGCTTCAACGTTTTGCGACTTCATTTGCCCGGCTTGCGGAGATCCTTCCGAAAACCGGGATCGGCGGCG